>JAKJGA010000063.1 GCA_022704645.1 Spirochaetota bacterium | reverse complement strand
CCGCCTTTTAGCGGACCCGGATTAAATCTGAAACTCAAAAGCTCAGGCAAACCTAAGCCGTCTTCAAGATATTTGATATGTGTAATGTCATCAAGATTTATAATCGCACCCAGCTCTTTAGCCTTGGCAAATTCTTCAATCGGAGTATTGTTCGAACTGAACATTATATCTTCACCGGTGATGCCGGCTTTTTCTGAAAGAATGAGTTCGGCAAGGGAACTCGCATCAGATCCGAAACCTTCTTCTTTGAGAAGTTTCATAAGATGATAGTTAGGGCAGGCTTTTACTGCAAAATATTCCTTAAACCCTTCAAAAATTGAAAAGGCTTTGTTTAAACGTTTCGCATTCTCGCGTATTGCTTTTTCATCATAAATATGAAAAGGAGTCGGAAACTTTTCCGCAATTTTAACTATCTGTTCTTTTGAAAAAGGTATATTTTTCATTGTAAACTCCGTTATGAATAACAAAATGAGAAACACCTAACAAATGCGATTTTTTTTCTCAATATATTTGACATTATCGAATTCTGCTAAATAAATTCAAGTACTTATCTTTTCCTCTGCATTTCAATGAACTAAATTAATTGCCGGAGACTTTATGAAGGAATCAGAAAGAAGCTCAATCGCTTTAAGAATAACCTATATCGGGCTTGTAATTAACATAATTCTTTCTTCCTTCAAGCTTTTTGCCGGAATATTCGGGAACAGTAACGCCATGGTAGCGGACGCCGTGCATTCTATTTCCGATTTTGCTACTGACATAGTTGTAATCGCCAGCTTTTATTTCTTTGTCAGCAAACCCGGCGACGAAGACCATTCATACGGACACGGAAAATTTGAAACTTTCGCAACATTCCTGATAGGAGCCGCGCTTTTTGCAGTTGGTGCAGGAATATTTTTTAACGGTGCAAAATCAGTTTACTATGCTTACCAAGGAATGCATATTGAATCACCAGGGAAAATTGCTCTCATCGCCGCGTTCGTTTCCATAATATTCAAAGAAGCATTATACCGCGTTACAGCCTCGGCAGGCAAGAAAATCAATAGCGATGCTGTAATCGCAAACGCCTGGCATCACCGGTCTGACGCATTTTCTTCAATAGGTACTGCTGCCGGAATTGGCGGAGCTATTTTTCTCGGTGAAAAATTCAGAATACTTGATCCGCTTGCCGGAATAATAGTCAGCTTTTTCATCGTAAAAGTCGCAATCGGAATAAGTTTTCAGGCTGTCAACGAACTGCTCGAGAAATCACTGCCGAAAAAAATGGTCGGAGAAATTAGATGCGACATCTGCGCTATTTCCGGAGTTAAAGATCTCCATAATCTCAAAACACGCAAAATAGGAAACTCTATTGCAATAGATGCTCATATTCTTGTTGATCCGAAACTCAGTGTCACGGAAGGTCACGATATTTCTATGAATATTGAAAACTGTCTTGCGGAAAAATACGGCTCAGGTATATTCGTTTCGATTCATGTCGAACCGTTCGATCATTGAAGAGAGGATATCATAATGAAATATTTATTATCAGTTCTGACCATCATCCTTTCTCTTCAATTAAACGCACAGAATTGGAATCTTCCGAAAAATTATATGCCTATCGGAATTAATGCAGGCGGCGGAGGAAGCGGCGGAGTCTTCGGAGGTGAATTAAGTTTTGTACATACAGGAGATGACTTCGGCTACGGCTTTTTTGTTGATGTTCTCGCAAATAAAAACGGCAGCCGTATATTCGCCGGACCTGAAATTTTTATTCCAAGCAACAATTCGAGCATGATAATAGGTCTCGAAGCCGGCGGAGTGACAAACACCAGAACAAACAAATCGGGATTCATGCTGGGATTATTCATTCCATATTATGTCATTCCATATTTCAGATTTTTCAATTTAGGCGGTGAAAGTTTCGCTGAAGCCGGTGTTCTATTTAAATTTCCCATACCTATCACAGATTGACAATTATTATATTGAAACCCGCTATAATACTATTGACGGCTGAATTCTAGCCAGACATATTTTTAAAAATAGTAATCACTTATTTTCACTCAAAGCTGTCCGGCAAAATACAAGGAAAATTACATGAAACTGTTTTTTACATCCTTTTTGTTTTTTCTTTCTTTTCATCTAAATGGACAATGGTTCAATCTTCCGAAAAATTATATGCCGATTGGACTCAATACCGGCGGCGGCGGTAACGGCGGAGTCATCGGAGGAGAATTGAGCTTTCTCCACTTTGATGACGAAATCGGTTATGGATTATTTTTTGATGCTGTTAAGAATAAAAACGGTACCCGTATATTCGCAGGACCTGAGTTTTTAGCCCTCTATAAATCAAAATTCATTATCGGACTTGAAGCCGGAGCAGTAAGAAACACCAGAAGATAAGAAATTTGTTGCAAACTCAAAAGGTGTTCAATTTGAAATTAACAAGCACGATTACGAACTTATTCCTCCGGGACGTCAGGCAAAAATTCGATTGAAAATTACGCCAATAGCATTCAATCCCACTAACTCAAAAGATATCCGTGGCAATGAGTTAATTTTTGAGTATGACGACCCGGTTACATTAAATGTTCCCGCAAAAGCAAAAATTACAAAATTTAAACCGTTAACCAATCAGGTTGAAATTTTTCTCGAAAGAGGCGGAACACTTCACAATCTCTATATTGGACACGCTTATCCAACTCCTGATGTGGATAATCCAGAAAATGAAATTGTTGAGTGCGCAAATTCTCAGATAATATCAAATCTCACTCAAACTTATTCTACCGGAGACTATTTAACCATCTTTACAGATGGAAAAGGGCTTGGGGATGTAATCAACCTACCATCCATCGATATTTTCGATTGCTCACTCTTTGCTCTTCGAGGCGGAATTCTTGAAATAAAAGAACTCAAAGGATGGAAATTAGGCACTAACCGTGATGATCCTGATTTTGGATATCAGGATGTTATTCTTTACGGTCTTGGCAATCATCTTTCTCAAAAGTCACTGGCTTTAAAGAAATACTTAGTAGAAATAAATTCTATTTTCAGAGAAAATTACGACAGGACAAATGGACTTCCGAAATTTAAATATGCATCCGGCATATGGAAACTGCAACCCGGAGTAGCACCGTTTGAAGCATTCCCTGCTAATTTATCGGGAGATCCGGTCAGCGAAGCTCTTGAAGATATGACTGATGAAGATTACACGAATGCTCTAAATACAAACACTGACTACATAAAGATTCCTGCGGACATTAGTTCCTATATTATCTTTAAAGGAGAAGGCGAGGATACAATTGAAGAGAAAACTGATCCTATAGATTCATCAATCGACTACTATTTATCTACTCCTGATTATGAATATGTATATAACGACGAGTATTTTTCAATTAAGCTGAATGACTACAAAACAATGATTAACGCAGACGCATCAGCACGTATTCTGAATTTTATTACAACAAAAGATTACTCATTATGCTATGCTTTTTACTTGGATAATCTTAATAGAATTACCTTTTACATGAATCAACAGGACTCCTTTCCAAGAGGAAATCCGCTTCCCGACATTGACATAGAAAACATTTTTTCAAACGGCGATTTGCCTATTTATATTTTAAGGCCAAGATATACTTATTCATTGTTTAATTGGAACTTTACTTATAGTTCATTCAAAACATATACACCAACAGGTCCAGTACTGACCCCAAATTTTGCATCGAAATATCCTGTTCCAAAATTTACCGACAGCGTAATACATAGAAAAAAAGAACCGTCACCATCAGCCACTTACGTAGATACAAATTCTACAAGTGATTTTTACGAAGATTCTGTATGGTAAGTTAATTAAATTTATTTAACATTATATTTACTCAAGCAAATATAATGTTAAATAAAACTCACTGTATTATTTAACATTATTGCAATGCCAATTGCGCAAGTCAAATTATGTAAGCAGAAATAATTTCTTTATGCACAAATCATATATTTAAAATGAAAGAACTATAACAATTACAAGACAAACCTGTGAACCATCTGATTCAATATTTCCGCCTGACGGGTAAGCTCTTCAACCATACTTGAAAGATCAACAGCACTTGCACCAAGTGACTGACTCAACTCATTCATCACCTGAATATTTTCACTCATTTCATTAGTTGCATTTTTCTGCTCTTCAGCTGCAGTCTCAACTTTGTCTGCAGAAGAATTCACCTGGTCAGCTGTATTTTTTATTATTGATGACATTTCAGACTGATTGTCAATTTTTTCCATTATAAATTTTGCAGAAACATTCATAGAACTTACCTGTGAATTTATTTCTCGGAAACTTAGCGAGGCCGAGTCAAATTCAATTGCACCATTTTCCACAGCCTGGATAGACTCTGATACCAGGCGTTTTATTTCATTAACGCTCTCGGATGTTCTTTCTGCCAGTTTGGATATTTCTTCTGCAACAACCGCAAATCCTTTACCCTGCTCGCCCGCTCTTGCCGCTTCTATCGAAGCATTTAGAGACAGAAGATTAGTCTGTTCAGAAATTTCAGTTATTATTTTTACAATTTCTCCAATACGATCAGAACGGTTTTTTATATCATTTATAGCATCAGTAGCTTTTATAATTGCACTTTCCCCTTTCTGCGAATTCTGAGCAGAAGTCATAGCTTTCTCTTGAAGAAGAACCATATTCTCACGAACGTGTTCCATCGATTCTAACATTTGGAAAGTAATCTCAAGATTACGCTGAATATTCTGTTTTTGCTCTGCTATGATTGCTACCACATTCTCGGCAGCACCTGATAGCTGTTCAATACTTGCTGCGGCTTCTTCAGCAGATGCAGCCTGTTCTCCAGCTGCAGCATTCAGAGACTTAGAATGCGCAGCAAGTTTGACCGCATGCTGATTAGTTTCAATTGAAGTTGTTTTAATTCCGGATATCAGATTTCTGAAACTATTAAGCATTTCCCTAATTGAATTTCTAAATTTACCCATCTCATCTGAACTGTCACCGGTCAAACTTCCCGTCAAATCGCCTTTCTCCATATTTTCAGTGATTTTCTGCAACTCAAGAAGTGGAGCCAGAAGCCGTTTATTTACAAAAACAGGCATACTTCCGAGAAGAATTAAACCTATTAGAATCGTGCCGAGAATTACCAGCATATGTATTCGTTCTTTAATCTCAATTTTTTGTCCAAATATCTTACGGGTATTTTCAATAAGATCATTCATTTTCTGAGACGGATCAGACGAAATCTTATCAGAATCAGAATTACCGCTTTTTAAAGTAGATTTAAACGCAGACATCATATACGAAATACCGCCCAAGGACGATTTGAGTAAATCAGCAGCAGAACCTTCATCTCCGGACTTTTCTGCATAATTTTTAATTGTGATAATTTTAGATCTCAGGTTTTGAGAATTTGCTCGAAGCTGCTGCATCGCTGCTTGAGGATTTCCGTTTTTTGACGTCATCTCTTTAGATAAATATTCAACTGAATTTGTAAAAGAATCAGCATCAACATCATCCAGAGCTTTCTTCATTGCGCTTTTATCCGACAGGTGTGATACCGCAGCATCAACTCCTGTACGCATTTTTGAAAGTGCATCACCGGATAAAGCGGCTATTTCTTCAAGATTTGATTCTCCACTTTTTGTTTTCGCATAAGCATTTTCATATTTTTGATATATCAGCGAGTAATCAGAATTTATAGTTTCAAGCAATAAACACGTTTCATCCGGAAAACTAAATTCTTTTTTTATTTTTGAATAAATCTGTTTATATTCTTCGTTTATCTTATCTCGTTCGGAAATAATACCTGACTCGATTTCTACGGCTGTAGATCTTGAGGTAGAAGGACTGACGACTTTTGCCCAGTCTTCTGATATTTTTACATATGATATTTCAAGCGCTCTAAGAGAGTTCACAAGTCTTGTCATAGAGTCCGAATCATGGCGAACCTGATAGAAAGTAAATGAAAGAATCGCGGCAGCAGAAATTAGATAAACAATTCCTATTACGACAGCTATCACGAATATTTTGCGTATTGAAATTGTTTTTTTCATATGTCCCGCTCTTAAGTTCAGAATATGCAATTTATTAAATTATGGATAATTAAACAATCGGAAAATATCCAGCAATGTTATAACTCTTTTTATTATCGGCTTTTTTCTTGATTATATGAACTATTTCAATAGATACCTCATAAAATAAATAACCACATACAACCCAATACTAACATCATAATTTAGATTGCTCCTTTTTCAATTATTAGATTACTAATCTGTATTGTGCTAGTATTCACCTGACAGTCCACTCAAAATAAAGGCGGTCAAAGTTTCTCTGAGATTTAAAATGATTTTACCACAAATAATTCTAAGGAGAGAAAACCATAACCACCAACACCAATGTACAAACCAAAGCTGCAAGAAGAAAGCTAAATTTGCTCGAACTTGCCGGAGAACCGAAAAATGTCAGTAAAGCCTGCAAAATTATGGGCTATTCACGGCAACATTTTTATAAAATCAGAATAGATTTTCAAACCTATGGCGCACAGAAACTGCTCGACAAACTCCCCGGAGCAACAGGTCCTCATCCGAATAGAGCTTCAGATGAAATTGAAAAAACTATCATGGATTATTGTCTCATCCATCCTACTCATGGCTGTCTTAAAGTGGCTCAACAGCTTAATCTTCAGGATATCCATGTGAGTTCCGGCGGTGTAAGAGGAGTATGGCAGCGCAACAAGCTGACATCAAAATATCAGCGATTGATGCGTCTTGAACAGTATCACAGAGAAACAAATATTGAACTCAGCAAAAAGCACGTTAGGCTTCTCGAAAGATTTAATCCCGAATTCAGAGAACGCCATATTCAGGCTGATTTTACAGGGGATTTAGCGGCTATGGGCACTTTCATGGTCGGAACTCTCAATGGCATCGGCAGAATTTATCTTCAGACTGTTATCGATTGTCACTGCCGTCATGCATGGGGACGCTATACACTTCAAAAGTTCAGGTAACTGCAGCACAAACTCTCAACAACGATATTCTTCCATTTTTTGAAAGTCACAATATTAAAGTCAAAACTATTCTTACCGATAATGGACGTGAGTATTGCGGAAGAGAAGATCAGCATTCGTTTGAATTGTTTCTTCAGCTTGAAGAAATTGAACACAGAACAACAAAAGTCCGCAGACCTCAGAGCAACGGTTTTGCCGAAAGATTTCACCGCACTTTTCTTGATGAGCATTTTAGAATTACCGGCAGATCAAAGTTTTACGAATCGATTGATGAGATGTAAACTGACCTTGATTTTTATCTTTATCATTACAATAATGAGCGGGCGCATCAAGGCAGAAACATGAACGGCAGAACGCCTTACCAGTATTTTATGGACGGAATTAAAATTGATGATAACGATATAAATTCAGCTGCTTAATTTTAGATTTCAAAGAAATGTGTTAGGCGGATACCATCATTGTACAACTAATCGGTGTTTCATATAACATTATATGATTTAGTCACATATTTCCCCTTGAGAATAGTATTTATTAGTATTTCATTTTATTAAATTTATTAGATTTTAATCATTTCTAGTTTTCAAATCCGTGTTATAATAATACTCTTCGTGATTTCCCATTTTGACATTATGCAATTCACGAATGAGTTATCATAAAAATACTCAAAACATTGAATATTAATTACGAACTTATATAAACTATTAATATATTATAAAAACATTTTAATAACTATAATCCTATAGAGACAGAATCTCGATAACCTGTTCTGATCCGGCTTTACATCGTATTTTTTGACTTGTATACTAACAATTAGCTCGTTTCTTCTTAAAATAATACTATATTTTACTTAAAATCGCCATTCTATATGATACAGTTCATTTCCTGAATCTTTATGAATTGCACTTTTATAATACAATAATTTCCTTGCAAAAAGATATTAAAAGACAATCATGTCCGCTTATCAGGAGGCATTATGCCGAATGGAAACCGAATGGAGGGATTTATGAGCATCTTTAAAAAATCGTCAAAACTTGAAAATGTCTGCTATGACATCAGAGGAAAAATTGTCGATGAAGCCGCCCGTCTTGAAGAAGAAGGACATCAAATTCTGAAACTCAACACAGGTAATCCTGCCCCTTTCGGTTTAAAAGCTCCTGATGAGATATTAAAGGACATGATTCTTAATCTGCCTAATACTCAAGGCTATAGTGATTCAAAAGGATTGTTCAGCGCCCGCAAAGCTGTCATGCAGTATTATCAGCAGAAAGGCATTAAAGACGTTGATATAAACGACATATATCTTGGAAACGGTGCAAGTGAACTTATTCAGATGTCAATGAACGGACTCCTGAACAGCGGAGATGAGATTTTAATTCCGGCTCCGGACTATCCGCTTTGGACTGCTTCAGTAAATCTTTCAAGCGGACATGCTGTTCATTATCTCTGCGATGAGGAATCCGGATGGCTGCCTGATATTGAGGATATTAAAAATAAAATTACCTCTAACACCAAAGGTATCGTAGTTATCAATCCCAACAATCCAACAGGAGCTGTATATCCCCGTGAAATACTCAGATCTATTGTTGAAATAGCAGAACAGCACAAACTTATAATTTTTTCTGACGAAATATATGAAAAGATTATTTACGATGATCTTTCACATATTCATTTAGCTTCTATGACGGAAGATGTGCCTGTTATTACATTCGGAGGTCTTTCTAAGGCATACAGAATCGCAGGATTCCGCGTCGGCTGGATGATGATCTGCGGTAATAAAAACATGATAACCGATTACATCGAAGGGTTGAATATTCTGGCAGGAATGCGGCTTTGCAGCAACGTTCCGGGTCAATCAATCATTCAAACTGCTCTTGGAGGTTATCAGAGCATCAACGAATTCATCGTTCCGAAAGGAAGACTTTATGAGCAGAGAGAATATTCGTATAAAATGGTTAACTCAATTCCCGGTCTTTCATGCACAAAAGCACAGGGAGCTTTCTATTCTTTCGTTAAACTTGACACAGAAAAATTCAATCTGACGGACGACAGACGCTTTGTTTATGATCTGCTGGTAGCAACAAAAATACTCGTAGTTCAGGGAACCGGATTCAA
>JAKJGA010000289.1 GCA_022704645.1 Spirochaetota bacterium | reverse complement strand
CAGTCTCTTAAAACAGCTCCGGGGGATAAACCGGTTGAAGATGCTGTGATAAAAGAAATAAATATTCTGGATAAGTAATCCGCCGGCAGGATAAATTATGGATGGATCGACTCCGAACGAAGAATTCATAGAGATGATGAGGTCGGAAAAAATCGCCGACCAGACCATCATCGATGCTCTGGATAAAAAAGTCTATGATATGAGAAATCTAATCGAGGTTGGAGCGAGTTTATCTTCTAACCTCGAATTTAATTCTCTGGTTGATTCGATTCTATACAGCTGTATCGGACAGATGTTTATAGAAAAAATTGCGATTATGCTCGAAGTCGATATTGATAATTCAAATTTTATGATCGTAAACAAGAAGGGATATCCGGCGGACAGTATTTCGCCGGCGCTTCTCCTTCCGGGTGATTCTCCTCTTTCAATTTATCTTACCGATAATCCGTTTCCAGTTGAATATGAGTCGTTGTATGAACATGCCGAACTTGTCAGAGATCTGAATATCCTGAAATCGCTTGAGCCGAATCTTCTTGTTCCGATGAAATCCAAAAACTCTCTCAATGGTATTATAATAATAGGAAACAAGATTCAGGGCGGGCTTTTTTCTGCCGATGAACGTGAATTTCTCCGCGGACTCGGACGCTTTGCGTCTATTGCTGTTGAAAATTCACGTCTTTATCAGATGGCTACGATGGATAGAATGACAAAGCTTTATATTCATCATTATTTTCAGCAGAAGCTTTTAGAAGAAATAAAAAACGCAAATAGATACAAGACTCCCTTGAGTATTTTTATTTCTGATATTGATCATTTTAAAAAATTCAATGATACCTACGGACATCAGCAGGGCGATATCGTCCTTAAAGAGGTTGCGGTATTGTTTAAAGAAGCATTCAGAAAGCTTGATGTTCCCGCGAGATACGGCGGTGAGGAATTTGCCGTAATTCTGCCTGATACCGATATAGAAAAGGCTGTCATGATAGCTTCCCGCTACAGAAAAAGAGTAGAAGCTTATGAATTTTCGGGACAGAAGGAGCCTCTGCATGTAACAGTCAGTATCGGCGTTGCGCAGTATGATCCCAACAGGGATTTTGAAAAAAGAGATATCATAGAACGTGCCGATAAGGCTTTGTATAAGGCAAAAGAATCAGGAAGAAACAGAGTGGCGGCTTCAAAATGATTTCGGATAATTTTGAATCAAAAAGCAAATTCGAACAGGCATATTATTTTGAAAAGCAGGGCAAAACCGAAGAAGCGATTCATTACTATGCGGGAATAGGAAAGGATGAGCCGAGACACAGGGAAGCCTTGCTTTCAATGGCTGCTCTTTATTCCAAATTAAACAGAACGATTGATTCACTCTTCTGTTTTGAAAAGGCCGTCTCAATTGAGCCGGATTATCTCTCCATTTTTAATATCGGAAATATCTACTATAAACTGGCTGATTATAAAAAAGCTGTGCTGTTTTTCGACAGGGCGCGCGGAATGAAAGAAAGTTTCATGCCTGCAAAACTGATGCTTGGTCTCGCTTTCAGCAGAATGAATAATTTTACGGCGGCAGAATCGTGTTTTCATGAAGTACTTACCGTGTCTCCCGCAAATGAAGTCGCACTCATTGCTCTTTCAATGCTCAAATACGAACGCGGTGATTTTGAAAGTTCGGAAGAACTTTCAAATAGAATTCTTCTTATTAACCCTTCTAATGTTACGGCAAAAAAACTCCGCTACAAGGTTCTTCTTAATCTTGGCCGCATCGAAGAATCAAAGGAAGAAGTTCTGGATCTTTCAAAAACCGATAAAAAATATACCGATTATTCGGCATACGTTTCCGCGCTTCCTCTTGAAACTTTTTCGGACAAATACGGAACAATGGA
>JAKJGA010000288.1 GCA_022704645.1 Spirochaetota bacterium | reverse complement strand
AATTTTCCGGCACTCTCATCATCGGCTTTTTCAAACGAAAGATAGCAGGTTCTCCCTGCTCTTTCAATAACCTTCTCCGCGTCGGGAGTATAAGCTATCAGCTCAACTGAAACATTTTTTATTTCGTTCATTAAATATCCTCAAGCAAAGCTCATTTGTACAACACACGCGGAAATAAGACAAGCCGATTATTTAAAAAGTTTCATGCCCGAAAAACCGAGAAATGAAAGAGCCATAAGACCAGCGCAGATAAATGTTATAGGCAGACCCTTCAAATTTTCAGGAATGTCTGCAAGTTCAAGACGTTCGCGTATTCCTGCCATCAGATAAAGAGCCAGAGTAAAACCAACTCCCGCACCGAATCCCTGAACAACCGACTTCAAAAGACCAAAATTCGATCCGACGAAACCTGATTCAATATTGAGCACAGCGACACCGAGCACAGCACAGTTTGTAGTAATTAGAGGCAGAAATATTCCAAGCGCCTGGTAAAGAGAAGGCGCGGTCTTGTTGAGAATCATTTCAACAAGCTGAACAAGAGATGCGATTACAAGAATAAAAGCGAGAGTTCGAAGATATGTCAGATCAAAAGGAATCAGAAGATACTGGTAAATCACATGCGTAAAAAAAGAAGCGATTGTCATTACAAAGATTACAGAAAGACCCATTCCCAAAGCAGTTTCGGTTTTCTTTGATACTCCGAGAAAAGGGCAAAGACCGAGAATCTGAGACAACACATAGTTGTTTACGAGAACTGTCGCAAGAAGTATTGAAATAAATATTTTGGATTCCATATCAGTTACCCTTTGCCTTAATTCTGTTCATTCCCCACAATATAAGCCCCAGTGTAAAAAATGCACCCGGAGCCGCGACCATTGCTCCCACCGGTTCATAACCTTTAATCAAAGTATATCCGAGAAGTTTGTTAGCTCCGATCGTTTCGCGAATAATTGCAAGGAGAGATAATGTAAGTCCGAAACCTAAGCCCATTCCGAGACCGTCGAGTATTGAAGCAAAAACCCCGTTTTTCGATGCAAATTCCTCGGCTCTACCGAGAATTATGCAGTTTACAACAATAAGGGGAATAAATATACCTAGAGCGGAATAAACAGAAGGCTGATAAGCTTTTAATGTCAGCTCTACTATGATTACAAAAGTCGCGATAATTGTTATAAATATCGGAATTCTTATATGAGAAGGAGTTATTCCTTTCACCATTGAAACAAGAATATTGGAACACACAAGAACAAAAGTCGCTGCAAGAGTCATCCATAATGCGTTTGAAAGCGATGTTGAAACCGCAAGCGTCGGACATATTCCGATACCGATTATAAGAATCGGATTACGTTTCCATATTCCTTTTGTAAATTCAGCAATCATACTCATTGAACAACCTCCGCTGAATTAGTTTCCTCTGCTGCAGGTATTGTTTCTGCAGGGAGCATTTCGACATTAGCTTTCATTCTGGCGAAACTTTCTTCAATAGAACGTCTGACGGCAGTTGTCGTCACAGTAGCTCCCGAAATTGCAGAAATCTCATTCGCTGAAACAAGAGAATCGCGCATGGAATCATTCCAGTCGCCTTTCTTTACAACTTTGATTTCTTTAGAAAGAGAAAGTGCTTCGAACTGTTTTTCAAACCAAGGCTTTGTTTCATCATCTCCGGCATTACCGGTAATGAAATCAGCAAAAGTATATTTTGAAGCGATCTCCTGACATCTTGCACCAAGACCGGGAGTTTCGCTCTGTTTCATGATACAAATTCCGCGGATAACAAAATTTTCATCAAATCCAACCATTGTTCGAAGTATTCCGCTGTAACCGCTGCCTTCCGCAGTAAAAGCATAACCTTTGACGGTTTTTCCGTTTTCATTTATTTCAGCAGTAT
>JAKJGA010000287.1 GCA_022704645.1 Spirochaetota bacterium | reverse complement strand
GCAGAAATGTAAACCCGAAAGGGTTTACATTTTCCATTTCTTCAAGGCTTCCTCGCCTGCTTTTCTTCCAAGCTCGTAATCATCATCAATTAAATTTTTATCTTTTGTCGTGCGTCCTGTTTTCATTCCGTTCGGACATATGTGAATGACATCAATTCCTTTGGGCGGATTCAATATATATTCTACCGAGCGGTTGTATTTTTCATCACGCGTTTTCATCGCCTTCTGAAGATTCGGATATTTTGAAAAAAGCAACGGTATCAATCTGCTTTCGGTAAAACTTTTTTTAATATAACCGGCAGGACGTGTACGCAATACCATAATTCTTTTTGCGCCGTTTTGAGCTGCCTGCATTACAGGTATCGGATCAGCTATGCCGCCGTCAACAAAACGCCTTCCTTCAATTTCGACAAAGCCTCGGTAAAGAAGCGGAAGAGAACTCGATGCCTTAAGATACTCTGCAAGCGAATCATTTTCCGCGCGGATATAAGCGGGCTCACCTGTATCAACATCTGTTGTTACGACAAATAACTTACTCTTTGATGCTTTTTTTGCATTTAGAGGTTCTTTGATGCTCAGATAATCCCAAAGCCAGTCAAGATCCATAAAATGCCCGCCGGCAAAATACTTTCTCATGCTGAAAAATTCATCCATAAGCATATAGTCTGCATAACAATTATAATTTCTGCGGTATTGCCCGCCGAGATGCGAAGCAAGATTACACGAACCGGCCGAAACGCCGTAATATTCATCAAAAGGCGCGAACTTTTTTTCCATAAAATAATCAAGAACACCCGCGGTAAATATACCGCGCATACCGCCGCCTTCAACAACAAGCGCGGTTTTCTTTTTACCAGTTATAGTCGCCATCAATCTCACCCGAACATTTATCAATTTTAATATTTGTAAATCTGCCGTAAAAACCGTAACCGAATTTATCCAGCCGCAAAGCTTCCGCATAAGCTGCTGCTTTATCCGAATCATCTGTTTTAATGAATACCCTCACCGTACCATCAGAAATGTTGGAAGCAGATCCGTTAAGCTTCATTGCTTTTGCAGTTTTCGCGCAGTAATAACGGCATCCGACACCCTGAACTTTCCCTTCAAGAATAAGCTGATAAGGCATCATCTCTCCTTATATTCATTATAAAATTTAACAGTCTCTTCAGTCAGAGGAACAGAAAAAGATGACACAGTTTTTGAACCGTCATTTTTTATAATAAATTTACTATGAGGAACTCCCATGCTCTTCAGCATAATCGCGACAAAAATTATGCCGAGTCCCGCTCCTTCCTTATAGGGATCTCTCTCGCTTACATCAAAAATATCAGAAACTGAATGGATATGCTCTGAAAATTCAAGCTTGGATTCTACATTTTCCTTTTCCAGTTTTGTCATTGGATATGGATTTTCAACATCAATATGCAAAACAGATTTTTCAATACGTGCTGACACAACTGCCGTTTTATGATTTTTTTTTGCAATATCCGTAAGATGATCTATTCTTTCGGATGAAATTTCAAAACGGAACAGCTTAAGTCCCTGATCATAAGGAAGTGTTTCATCATGGTAATTTTCAAAATATATATTCTTATAGTTGGCTTTTATTGCATTCATCAAAAGCTCGTTCACGCATGTAAAGACCGGAATCAAAAGATCCTGGCATGAATGCTTTGTCAGAATATCCAAAAGCTTAGCCTTGAGCTGCGACTGAATCTCGTCACTGTAATTATATGCTGAGAATTTAAGCATTATTTCCACTCAAACAAAATGTCTTCAAGGCGTCTGAAAGCTGCATCTTCTGATTTGGCTTTCTGAACTATTGTGACTTCCATATCAGTTGATATATCCGGATAGTCAGTATTATAATGAAGTCCGCGGCTTTCTTTTCTTTT
>JAKJGA010000286.1 GCA_022704645.1 Spirochaetota bacterium | reverse complement strand
GAATCAGCATAAACCTCAACTTCATCCTCAAGGATTTTCTCTTCTTCGTCAAATGAACTTAGAAGCTGCTTTAATTTTGACATATCAACCGACGAGATTTGATTTTATTCTTCCAAGACGGCCGCGCAGACGCAGTATTGCCTTAGTATGCAGCTGCGAGATCCGGCTTTCGGTGACATCAAGAACCTGACCTATTTCCTTAAGCGTTAGATCCTCATAATAATAAAGTACAATTACTTTCTTTTCTTTGTCAGGAAGTTTTTTTATGGCATCGACTATGTATTCCTTAATTTCTTCTTTTTCAATCAGAACATCCGGATTCATATTGTCGGGAGCTTCAAGAGTTTCAAGAATCGACAGCTCATCGGAATCATCTCCGAGATACCAGATGTCGTTAAGCGACATTATCGATGTCCCGCTTACTTTGCTCAGAATCGAATGGAATTCATCCATCGATATTCCGAGCTCTTTGGAAATTTCTTCGTCTTCAACCGTACGCCCGAGTTTGCTTTCAAGCTCTGAAATGACAGTCTCTATCTGCTTGGCTTTTTGTCTGATCGAACGCGGAATCCAGTCAATCGAACGCAGTTCATCGAATATTGCTCCGCGGATACGCGTCATAGCATAAGTCTTGAATTTTATTCCGCGGTCAGGATCATATTTGTTTATAGCATCTAAAAGACCGAATGTTCCATACGAAACAAGATCTTCAAATTCAATCGACTGAGGCATCCCCATGGCAACTTTGCCTGCGACATATTTTACAAGCGGAGAATATTTATAGACGAAATACTCACGAAGTTCGGGATTGCTGTTTTTGCACAGTTTTCCCCAAAGGTCATCCTCATTACACTGATCAAACTCAAGGATTTTCTTTTTATTCATCTATTCCTTCCACGGAAATTATTCATTATCTTTGTTCATCATCGTTCTTACGGCTTCAGCCATAATTTTCGGCTGAAATTTCAGTGCCTGCTCCTCAAGCTTCTTCTTGCCCGGATTTAACGGCGAAGAAGATGATATCTGGTCAAGACCCGTCGGAGCAAAAGACGGCGGTGAATCATAAGTTTCACCCGCCTGAGGCGCATCAGCTTCCAAGCCGTATTCACTGCTTTCGGATGATGATGAATACTCAGCATGTTCACCGGAAATAGATTCTTCCTGTTTGATCTCCGGAAGAACCGAAAAAAGCGTATCAAAAAATTCCGGCACAAATTTCTTCAATACAAAAAGCGACCCGAATGATAAACCTGCAAAAATAGAAGCAAAAACTACGGCCCTGACAAAAACAACTGAAAACGGATTTCCGCTTACTAATCCCGAGAAAAGCGAAATCAAAAAAGCCGCCCCGCCCGCGATAAGCGTTATTCTTATATTCCAACCGATATTTTTAAGTAAACTCACCGCCTGCCACCATTATGTCGCTTAAATTTACAAAAGAAGGTAAAATTAAAATAAATCAAGCACTTTTTACTTTTATCGCCCATTATTGCCCTATAAACGCAAAAAAGGGGTGAAAACACCCCTTTTAAGCATCATTATCATCATCGTTTCGATTTTCATCATCTTCTATTTCATGCGACTTAAACAGATTACGGAAAAACCCTCCGAGACCGGAACTAGCATTAATCTCTATCTCTTTGTTTGCAATCCGCTGGGCAATCATATTGACGCACACTGCAGATTTGGATTTCGGATAACTTACAATAAACGGCTTCTGGTTTCTGACAGATTTAGGAACAGATTCATCATCATAAACAAAACCGAGAGACTCAACCTTTATATTGAGAAACTGACCGGCAATATTAATTATTCTCTGTGCGACTCTCTTGCCTTCAGAAACTGAAGCACATCTGTTAACTATCAGCTTTATCGTTTTTTCATTTGAATGAGCGGCAAT
>JAKJGA010000285.1 GCA_022704645.1 Spirochaetota bacterium | reverse complement strand
GAAAGTGATTTAAAATATATAATCTCTGAATATGAATCAAAAAAAATAATTCCGAGCAATCTTGCTTCTGAAGCTTATTTTAATCTTGGCAACATACATAAGAGCAACAAAAAAACAGATGATGCAATAAGAGCATGGAAGAAATGCATCAGCCTGAATCCGAATTCTAAAACCGCAGAAAAAGCCAAAAAAAACATAAACAAATACGGAGAGTAAAATGAACAGCATCCATATAGAAAATGTTTCAAAAAATTATACTCTTGGAAAAGTTGAAGTTCCTGCCCTTAAAAATATTAGTCTTTCCGTCAAACACGGCGAAATAATATGCCTAATGGGTCCAAGCGGGAGCGGAAAAAGCACCCTGCTGAATTTAATTGGAGCTCTTGATACACCTACTAATGGTGAAGTTCACATCAACGGAGAAAACATTTCGACATTGACCGATCGGGCTCTTTCAAAATTCAGAAATAGAACTCTTGGATTCATCTTCCAATCGTTCAATCTCATACCAGTTTTGTCTGTTTCAGAAAATATCGAATATCCTCTGTTGATACAGGACATTTCAGCATTAAAAAGAAGAGATCGCGTTAAAGAATACATCGATGCAGTAGGACTTACTCCATACTCAAGTCGTTATCCGGATGAACTTTCGGGCGGGCAACGTCAAAGAGTTGCTATTGCCCGTGCGCTTGCAACACATCCTTCAATTATTATAGCAGATGAACCTACGGCTAACCTCGATCATAAAACCGGAAAAGAAGTCATGGATTTGATCAGCAGTATGAATAAGAAAAGCGGAGCAACTGTTGTTTTTGCGACTCATGATCCAATAGTTTCTAATTATACGAAGAAAATTATTCGTCTAAAAGACGGCGAGATATCGGAGATCTGATATGATAATAAAAATTGCCGTCAAAAACATATTAAGAAACAAGCGCCGCACAATTTTAACTTCTCTGGCAATGATTCTTGGAATCGCATCATTACTTATATTTACATCTTTTATTTCTGAGCAAATGAAGGGCTTTAGAGAAGGAATCATCCGGGAAGGACTGGGTCACATTCAAATTGCATCCGATGAAGCTTTCTATTCAAAAGGTAAATTTGATCCTTCAGCTTTTATAATTGAAAACTCCGATTCTATCGAATCTAAATTGCAGTCGAATGATAATATAATAAATGTAATTCCTTCAATAGGTTTCAGCGCTATGGCAGCCGGAAAGGATAAAACTATCACTTTGCTGATAAAAGCTTATCCGCTGGATAAAATTCATTTCGCAAATAACCACAATGAAACTGTCAACGGACAAATATCTCCGTCTTTTCTCATTGATGGCAAAAACTTTTCATCTAAAACAGATGAAATAATAATCGGAGATTTAGCCGCTAAAATTCTAGGCATCAAATGCGGAGATGTTCTCACCATTATGTCAATTCTCCCCGGTGGGGCACTTAATGCATCAGACTTCACAGTTTGCGGAATTTATAAAGGAGGCGATTCCGGGAAAATTTACGCATATATTCCTTATGAAAGTAGCGGAAAACTTATAGATTCAAAAAATCCATCTTCATTTACTTTATTCTTATCATCAGAAAATCAAACAGAAAAAACATTTCAAACTTTAAAAAAATCATTCCCGGACTTATCAATAAAACCCTGGAATGAACTTGCTGATTTCTATACTCAAGTTAATGGAATGTACAACGCCTTTCTTAAAGTCATATCGGCAATAATGATACTCGTTACAGTATTTGTAGTCATGAACACGATGACGATGTCTGTATTCGAGCGGATGAGGGAAATTGGAACAATGCGCGCAGTTGGAACAAGCCGGAAAACAATTTTCTCAATGCTTTCAATCGAAGGTTTCTGCCTCGGCATATTCGGTTCATTCACAGGAATCTT
>JAKJGA010000284.1 GCA_022704645.1 Spirochaetota bacterium | reverse complement strand
ACCATAACAGATGTGATTTTTGTTACTACATCCGCTGTAGAAGACCCGAAAGTTGACTGACTGGATCCTCCGAGAAGTCCCATTCCGGAACTCTTATCCGACTGAAGCAGAACAAGAATTACAAGAAAGAAACAAAGAATAACAAAGAAAACAGTCAGAATAGTCGCTAAAACACCCATTGGGATACCTCAATTATAATTTGGCAATAGCCAGAAAAGAATCAGCCTTAAGACAAGCACCGCCGATAAGCAAACCGTCAACGTTCGGCTGAGAAAGAAGACCCGCAGCATTATCAGGTTTAGCAGATCCGCCGTAAAGGATAGGGATAAGATCTGCAATATCCTGACCGAACATATCTGCAAGCACTGAACGGACATATTTCTGAACAGACTCAGCTATTTCCGGTGTAGCTACTTTCCCGGTTCCGATGGCCCATACTGGCTCATATGCAACTGTTAATTTCTTTGCCTGATCAGCAGTTATATCTTTCAACCCTTCAACAAGCTGTTTTTTACAAACTTCATTGGTTTTTCCTGCTTCATATTCCTCAAGAAGCTCGCCAATGCAAAGCATCGGGATAAGATCATTATCATAAGCAGCTTTAACTTTCTTATTCAAAAGCTCATCAGATTCTTTAAAAATGTGTCTTCTCTCTGAATGACCGATGAGAATATATTTAGCACCGGCATCTTTTACCATTTTTGGAGAAACTTCTCCGGTAAAAGCACCTTCTGCTTCAAAATACATATTCTGAACGCCGACAGAAAGCTTAGAGCCCTTAGCCATCTCGTGTACTTCTTTAACATGTATAACTGGAGGGAAAACCAGAACTTCACGGTCAGCAGGAAGATTCATTTCCTTCATTCCGTTCAAAATTCCATGAACAAGATCTTTCGCTTCGGAAGAAGTCTTATACATTTTCCAGTTTCCTGCAATAATTCTTTTTTTCATATTTACCTCAGATTCTTTACTTTAAATTAGCTTTGAGTCCAAAAAGACAGCTGGGTCTTAAAAATTCAAGAACTTTATTTTGACTTAACTCTCGGTATAACAACAATATCAACTCTTCTGTTCAGCGATCTGTTTTCAGCCGTATCATTCGGCATTATAGGGCTATGTTCAGCAAAACCAGCCGCTGAAAAACGCCGCGGATCAATTTTTGTTTTGGCAAGCAGATAATCCAGAACGGATAAAGCTCTTTCCGTTGATAACTGCCAGTTACTTCTGAATTTCTGAGTCTTAATCGGAATATTATCAGTATGGCCTTCCACAACTATCTGATATTCAGGATAGTCCGAGAGTATCTTCTTTATTTTATCCAATGCCGGAAGAATTTCCGGTTTCAAATCAGCCGAACCTGAAGCAAAAGAAATTTTATCATCAATATTTATAATGAGCTTATCATGATATCTTTTCAGACGGATTTCACCCTTTTCTATTTCATTCTGAAGCTGTTTCTCTAGTTCTAGAGCCTGATTTTCCAGCCTCGAAAGTTCGTCCTTCTGCTGTTTATTAAGAGCCTTTATTTCAGCCATATCTCTGTTAAGCGCCGAAACCTGTTCGTTCAACGCAGAAATTTTCTTTTCATAGGCATCTTTAATTTCTCTTACAGCCAGAAGATTTTTTTCCTTTTCATCATGAAGTTCGGCAAGAAGCTTTGCGAGTTTTGCCTCATATAGGTCGATATTTCTCTTATTCTCCTCTGTAAGCTGTTTTTCCTTGTCGCTTCCGGACTGCTTTAATATTTCATTCTGTTTCAAAAGAGCCTGATATTTCTCATCTGCAGATTTATCTTTCTTCTTCATCTCATCATTAAGTGATTCTAATTTTTTCTGCAATGATTCAATTTCATTCTGAAGAGAAGAAATTCTGCCGTTGAGAGAAGCGCTTTGATTATCAAACTGCCTTTTCAAGGATTTTATTTCAAGCTCAAGAGCAACTTTTTGATTATA
>JAKJGA010000283.1 GCA_022704645.1 Spirochaetota bacterium | reverse complement strand
CGTAATGAGTTGAATTTCTGACAACAGTCATCCCAAGGCCGAATTTTTTGGCTTTCTCAATTGCCATTGACATCGCCTTATATGCAATGGCGTGACCCATTCCATTGTGTCCGTCAATTACAGCGGTTGTCGGAGTTTCGCGTGTTATTTCAAAATTTGTTTTTGTTTCCTGTGTACCTGCCCAAATACGGTCGAGATAGATAGGTTTATATCTTCCGACACCATGAGAGTCTACTCCCCTTTTATCTGCGGCAACAAGAACATCAGCACATATCTCCGCATCACTTTCAGGAACGCCTATGGCGATAAACCCGTCTTTCATGAATTTTTTAACGGAATCAAAACTCCACCAGGTAATATTCTCGCTCATAATTCCTCCAGCTATAATTAAAAAATTTTCTTACAGAAAACAACTGCTGAGATAAAACAGCCTTAGACTTTCTTCTTAATTCTAATAAATATACCGTCAAGACTTTTCATAATTTATCTTATATTGTGCAAAGGGTTAGATGTCAGTTATTTATTATTTCTATTATGATAAAAAAGGAAAAAAGCTTGACTCTTGGTTTAGCTTCTATACTATTGCTGTATGAATAACGATATTGAAAAATTGTCAGCCGCCTTTAAGAGAATGATTCACGTTCTTACTGCCGGAAATAACCGCCCGTCAGATTATGCCGGCATCATGCTCTTTAGAGCTGAAGTGCATATTCTTGAATTGATCGGCAAAAATCCCGGAATAACATCTTCCGCCATTACTGCAAAAATGAATGTAACCAAAGGTGCAGTTTCACAGATTACGGCAAAGCTTTTTGCGAAAAACCTCATTATAAAAAGCCCCAGTATTCATGATATAAAAACACTCGAATTATATCTAACAGACAAAGGAAAAGAAGTATTTATCTGTCACGAAACGAGGGAAAGGGCTCTCAAGAAAAGAATCATCTCTGAAGCGGGCAACATCAAACCGGAAGAGATCAATCGTTTAATTTCCATTGTTGATGTTATGACAGTTTTTATGAAGGATTAATTTTGCGAGTTAGTTTAGCTTCTATACTACAATCAAACAAAAGGAGAAAGAAAAATGAAAAATCAACAAATGTTACTCAGAATGAGCGGTTTTTTTGCTCTGCTTGGTGGAACGGTTATTATTGCCGGAGTAAGTGCCCTGAAACACTTCTTCGGATATCCTGATATAATCAGGGCTGATCCGGCAACTATCCTCGAAAGGCTGTACAGCACATCCCATATTGTTCCATATTTATATTATTTCGGAGTCGGCGGAGCCGGGATATGTCTTGTTTTTTTTGCCGTAACTTTTGAAAAAGCACTCAAAAATTCCGGCGAAGAACTACTTTCTTCACTTGGAAAAATATGCGGAATTATTGCCGGAATTCTTCTGTACGCGGGAATTGTCCGATACAGCTTTCTCTTTCCTCGGCTTGCCGAAATGAGACATTCTGGCTTATATAACAAAGAAACTATTGATCTGATCTTTAAAGCAATGAACACATATATCGGCGATTCAATAGCCGAGCACGTTCAGTTTACTTTCACTTCATTCATGTTCATCTTTTTCGGTTTATCAATAAGAAAAACAAATGTTCTTCCCAAATGGACAGCTTACTTGGGTTTTATTACCGCGGCAGTAATTATCATCGGAAATCTTGAACAGTTCGGCTTCAAGTTTGCATTTATTTTCAACAGAACTGGAGCCAAACTTCTCGCGCTGTGGCTCCTCGGCTCCGGAGTAATTCTTCTGTATAAATCGTTAAAACAAAAAAGATAATTTTGAAGAAAGGAGAATCTTTATGAGAAAATATATCGATATAATAGATGTACAATCGCATTTTCTGCCGGAAAAATGGATTAAAGCCGTTTCGGAAAGAAGAGACTATCCGCTGCTTGAAAAGCTTGATGAGAACAAAATAACAATACACGGCTCAGCACATGACAAGCTTCCGTATCATGCTA
>JAKJGA010000062.1 GCA_022704645.1 Spirochaetota bacterium | reverse complement strand
TATATGCTTTACAAAAAGAAACAGGGTAAGAATAAAGAACAGTCGGAGCGAGTATGAACAGATTTTTTATATGCCTTACGATTATGCTATTTCTCGGATGCGGTTCTTCTCAAAGAAAATCTTCATCTGTTCATCTTTCAGATGAAGAAATATTTTCCGTTCCTAATGAAAAAATTTATGCTCTTGTTGACAGAGTAGCAATTAACACAAGAAGCCGTGCAATAACAGAAACCGAAGTCAATAAACGACTTGAAATAGCAAAAAAAAGCAAAAATCTTTCCGGAGCAGCTTTAGTAAAAGAAAGAAACAAGATTATTGATGCAATAATTGATGAAGCAATTCTTGAACAAATCGCAGAGGAAGAAACTATTCTTGTCAGCGATGAAAAAGTCGAGAATGAAGTCAGAAAAATAATGGAAAGAGCAAAAGCAAAGGATCTTGATTCTTTCAAAAAAATCATTGAAGCAAGAGAAAAAGTTCCTTATGACTTCTGGAAAGAACAGCTAAGAATACAAATTCTTTCAGAATTAGTAATGAGCATTGCTGTTGATTTTGCGCCTCCGACAAGAAAAGATGTACAGGATTGGTATAACAAAAATAAAAACACTCCTGCAATGACACAGGTTAACGTTAAACACATTCTCATTATTCCGCGTTCATCATCTTTTGCAGATGAAAAAGCAGCAAATACACAGCTTGAAGATATTCGAAAACAAATTCTGTCCGGAGCTTCTTTTGAATCACTTGCCTCAAGATACTCAAAAGATCCGGGATCAGCGTCCAAAGGAGGTTCCATAGGATGGGTTTTCCTTGGATCACTTGATCCTTATTTCGCAAATCAGGCTTATCAAATGCGCAAGTCAGGCGAAATTTCACCTGTATTCAAGTCATCTTTCGGTTATCACATAATCAAGTATATGGGAAGACGAACTGCTCCCTTAGAGGAAATTGAAGAAAATATTTCAAATATGATGTCAATGCAGTCAAGAGAAGTTCAGTTCAAGGAATGGATTAAAAAAAGAAGAGCAACATCTTCCATTTATATTTTTCTTCCAGATTACAAAGAGACCTTATAATGAAGAATTCAGCAGTAATTTTTTTTGATGAAGGATTAAAAGAATCCGATATTATTATCGCCGAAAAAAAAACTTATGAACTTATAGAAGAAGCTCTTAAACGATCTTCTTTTGACGGTGAAATTTTTTATTCAATTCCTGAAGATTTTTCAATTATAATCGAAGGTAAAAATCTAATACCACGGTCGAAAAGTAATTATGACGGCTGGATATCTTTGTTTGAAAAAACTTCTTCTGACAACATTATCAAAATATTTGCTGATTCACCTTTTATCGATTCAGAAATCATAAGTGAAATGCTTTCAATTCATACCGAATATCTTGCCGAATTCACATACAGTGAAAATTTACCATCAGGTCTCTCCTGCGAGATTTTTTCCGCAGAATTAATTAAAATTCTACCGAAAACAGATGAAAAAATACTTCCGATTTCTGATGTTGTTAAGAAAAACATAAACAACTTCGATGTTGAATTATACTATAAGGCTCCTGATCTCCGCGATAAACGGATTTCTTTCCGGTCAAAGAACAAGCGCGACAAAGAAATCATGGAAAGAATAATTTCAAAAGATAAAATACCTGCATATTCTGAAATCAGGGAAATTATTGAGAATAACCCTGAAATACTTTATATCGCTCCAAGCTATTATGAAATTGAACTCACCGGAAAACGTAATTTTTCAGGCATAACTTCGGTATTTCCTGCACTTAAGGAAAAACGAGAAGACATGCAGCTTCCGCTTCTTGAAAAAATTATTTCTTCCGCGGATGAATTTTCTCATGAATATGCCGTATCTTTTGCCGGAAGCGGAGACCCGCTTAATCATTCAGAATTTCTTAAAGCATGCGATATTGTATTAAAATCGCCATTTCTATCGATGCTTATAATTGAAACAGATGCAGTCTTTTCGGATGAGGCTTTTTTCGATTATCTCTCTTCAAAAAATGACAAGCGCATAAAAATTATTGCAGAGATAAACGGCTTTGATGCTGATACTTATGCAAGAATACATTCTTCCTCAAATTTTGATTTAGCGTATAAAAATATAATCCGGCTCAAGGAAATACTTGGGAAAGAATCGGTTTATGTCCAGATTCAGAAAATAAAAGAAACAGAAACTTTTCTTGATAAGTATTACGATTTCTGGGAAAAAGAAGACTTCCAGATTATTTTAATGAAACAAAACACCTATCTAGGACTTCTTGAAAACCGCAAATATTATGATCTTTCGCCGATAGAAAGAACTCCGTGCTGGCATCTTCAACGTGATCTTTTCATTCTTGCTGACGGAAGAGTCCCTTTTTGCCGTCAGGAAATTGATCCAAAATCGGCTGATTCAGTTTCTGAGAATTCCCTCAGAGAAATATGGAATAAAAGAAAAAAATACTTTATAGATAATTATAAAAAAAATTATCCTTCAAGTCCTGATTGCTTTATCTGCGATGAATGGTATTCTTTTTTTAATTAAAGGTATAATCAATTGGCTGTTTGCAAACGTATAAAAAAACAAAACTGTGCTATAATACAGGCAAGAATGACTTCGAAGCGTCTTTCCGAAAAATGCATGAAGGATCTTGCCGGAAAACCTCTTATAGATCATGTAATAGAAAGAGCGAAAGCAATCAAGGGAATTAGCCATGTAATTCTTGCAGTACCGGATTCTACTGAAAGTAAGCCCCTGATTGAAAGAGCAAAAGCTCTCGGCATAGAATCTTTTATGGGTTCGGAAGATAATGTTCTTTCAAGATATTACAATGCTGCGCTTAAATACGGAGCCGAGTTTATAATCAGAATAACAGCTGATAATCCGCTCACAGATCCAGATTATGCTTCAATGGCTCTTGAGATTGCAACTGAATCAAATGCCGATCTTTGCTCTATTTTAAATATTCCGCTTGGCACCGGAACGGAAATTATTAAGTTCTCCGCTCTGAAAGAAGCTTTTGAAAACGCTGAAAGACCATATCACTATGAACATGTTACTCCTTACATTAAAGAACATCCTGAGATATTTTCAATTGAACGGCATTCCGTTGATATCCAGGATTTCATGGAAGGTTTACGTCTTACCGTAGATACAGAAGAAGACTATCAAATGATGAATAGCATTTTTTCTGCATTATATAAAGATAATATTTTTCCTCTTAAAGATGTTCTGAATTTTCTTAAAGAGAATCCCTTAATAGCCGAAAGCAACTTGAATGTACAACAAAGAAAAATGACTCATTCGGAAAATGCATAACAAATGAAATCTTTCTTCTCCATTCGTGAAATCTCTTTTTCCTCTGTATTTGTTGCCTTTATAACAGCCGGGGCTTATATTTCTTTTCCAATAGGCCCAGTGCCCATTGTTCTTCAGAATTTTTTCATTCTGCTTGCTTCACTTTTTTTAAAACCCAGATTGATGCTTCTGACTATCATTGTTTATCTGTTTGCGGGACTTATAGGTCTTCCTGTTTTTTCAGGCGGCAAATCAGGAGTTGTTCATTTTCTTGGTCCGACAGGAGGATTTCTGATATCATATATCCCGGCATCATTTTTTGCTTCATTATTCAGAAATAATATTAAATTTAATTTCTATATTTCTTCTGCCGGTGCATCTTTTATTTTCATCATTATTGTTTATGTTATCGGAATATCATGGATGATCCCGACTTTCGGATTTAATAAAGCAATAGCCTTCGGTTTGTTCCCTTTTATAATTCCTGATATATTAAAAGCTGCTGCATCAATAGCTATAGACAAAACTCTTTCGAATAAAATATTGACTCATGACTGAACTCATCAGAACAGAAAAACTCAGTTACGCATTCAAAGACGGAACATTTGCATTCAAGGATGTTTCACTAAAGATTTATGATAATGAATTTATAATTTTTACCGGCCGCAACGGCTCAGGTAAATCTATTTTTCTCCAACATTTAAATGCATTATATAAACCAACTTCAGGAAATATCTTTTTCTTCGGAAAAGATAAAACAATCGAATCAGAAATTCGCTCAAAAATTTCATACGTTTTTCAGAATCCTGATGCCCAGATAATCGGAATGACCGTTCTTGAAGACGTGATGTTCGGACCTCTAAATGCCGGACAAAGTAAAATCGATGCAAAAATTAAATCCAAACGTATTCTCAAACAACTTGGAATGAGCCGTTTTGAAAATGCTTTTCCGTACAATCTCTCAGGCGGAGAAAAGCGCAAACTTGCTGTAGCTTCTACTGCTGTAAACGATTCTTCTATTGTTATTTTTGATGAGCCTTTTGAGAATCTGGATTATGAAGGAACTGTTTATGTTTTACGTCTTATGATGGATCTCAGAAAAAGAAAAAAAACAATCATCGTTGTCACACATGATCTGGAAAAAGTTGCGGCACACTCCACACGTATAATTGTTATGAACAAAGGCAAAATAGCTGCTGACGGAAAACCGGAACAAGTCTGCCCCGGCTTAGCCCGCTTCGGAGTCCGTCCGATTAAAGCCTCCCGCTTAAAAGAAATGACATGGCTTGAAAATGAAGCTTGATGCAAGAACAAAGATCATTTCCGTATTTCTACTTTCTTCAGCTTGTTTTGCTTCAGATAAGATACTCCCTTTTATCTTTGTAAGCTCTCTGACGGCATTTATTTTTTCTGGCGGAATCAGAATTAAATCTCTTAGATTCGCACTTCCGGTTTTTATTTTTTCATCGTCAGTATTTATTTTGAAAGCTGTCTCTTATCAGAACGGATTTATCTTTACTATTAATTCCTCATGGATTCTTCCTGCAAAAATACTTTTTTCTTCATTTCTTGGTATTCTTATGATTCTATCAACAGATATGCTTTCATTGTCTAAGTCAGTTTCATTTTTAATAGGCCCGATTCCATTTCTAAAATACTTTGGAATAAGCACGGTAATATCTCTTTCCGCTTTAAACGTTAAAATGTTTTCAACAACATGGAATTCAAAATTTAAAGCTGTAAAAAGCCGTTCCGCAGTTTTGTCTCCAAAAATACTGCCAGGTTTATCTATTTCGATGATTACAGCCGCACTCAGGCATTCTGAAGAAACGGCATTAGCTCTCGAATCAAGAAATTATACTGGTGAAGTAAAATCCGCATTTTCTCCAATGAGATTAATAGATTACATTATAATAGTATATTCAATTACGGCATTTATATATGCATTACTTGATTTCATCAGTTTATCCCGAAAGCTATTTTAGTAATCCTGATAACAGGTTCATCAGTGCTGCAATTGATGACATAACTTGACCTGCAAAAAAGATACATGGTACAGCCAGAAATATAAAGAGAAATAGAATGAAAACCAGAATGAGTTTCCGGCTTACGGATTTAGACGGATTCTTTTTCATTATCAAAACAGCCTCAGTAAAAAGAGCCTGCCTCACGTTGATGATAGATGAAAATAAAACTGATACTATAACAATTCCGACTAAAAGAAATAATGCTCCTCCAAACGATACTACAGGAGAAGCATTTGATGTTCCTGATCCGAATCTGAGAAAGAAATTAACCATCGGATTATCCGATACAGATGATCCGGAAATAAGAGCCATAAAAAAAGAATAAGAAGAAGAGAGGGCTATTGCCGCTATAGAGAATAAAATAGAATAAAAGAATCCGAATATCATTTCAATTATAAAAAGATAAAAAGGAATATTGAAAAATTCACCGTAAAAAAACTTAACAAGAGAACGAATTGATTCCTTTACCAGATATGAATCATAAGCAATTGCTGCAGCTGCAAAATTCTTTAAAACTACGAATATTATTATAAAGAAAACAAGAACAGAAACAAACGGAGCCGCCAGAGCTGAATAGAGAAGCGAAACTTTACCCAAAAAATAAGCAGGCAAACTGGCTAATCCGGCAATAATGGTCAAACCGATTGAAGAAATGAAAATTGAAAAAAAATCATCCCTGAAATCATAGGTCACAATCTTTAAATCAATATGCTTATGTTTCGGGTTGTTTTTTCTGAATAGTATAATTTTTGAAAAGAAGTAAAGTAGAAGATTATATGAAAAAAACAAGCCCAAAGAAACAGTTAAAGCAACAGATACTGTGACTCCAGGATGTGATAGAAAAAATAAAATGTTCTTCTTAAAAATTACCGCACCGATAAGAACTAGGGCAAAAACAGCAAAAAAATACAAAACACCCAGAGAAATATTAAACGGAATAAATCCGAATCTAAAACCTTTGAATATATCTTCAAAAACAGGTTTATCAGCTTCTTCCTTTGCAGACCTGAATGAAATCAGTTCTTTTCTTGTATCAATTACTATTTTATTAGAACATTCTGAGCAAAAAAAATGTACTTTTTTATTTACGATGGAACTATCGGGAATCGAGTGAACTTTTCCGCATTTTTTGCATCTAGCATCCATAAAGACCAGCCTGATTTCTATTCTGTTTTAGTTTTTATGTTTTGACGAGAAAGTCAAGAAAACATTACTCCGCGCCATTTAGAAATAAAAAAATCTTCAACCATTTTAGTTTTATACGGTCTTCCGAGAAAGGTATTTTTACATCCCATATACGCCGAACATTCATAAGGTTTTACATCATGGACTGAACACATTCCATCCTCAGAAAGAAAAATACATCTGCCTTTTTCTTTTTCATAATAATCAGGTGCAATCTTTCCAGGCTGACACAAAAGATTTTTTCCTTTCAATTTTGCCGGAGCTGGAATTATTACCGTTATGTTCTTATGAGAATATTTCTTCTTAACAAGATAATTATCAACAAGTTCACTCACGGAAATTTTAAGTTTTGCGGCGATTTTTGGAAGATCAGAAGGAATAAGTCTCCCCGGATCATTCAGGCACGCACTTACACAGTCTTTGCAGGAACATCCGCTCATTTCTTAATTCCGAAAATACCGAGAATTTTTCCGACAATTGACTTTTTCTTTTTCTCGGATTTGATCATTTCTTCAGAAACCTTGAAATTCTCGCCGTATTTTTTACGGTAATATTCAACCCTTTGTTCAACCGAACCTTTCGGTTTTCCTTTAAACTGCGGTTTAGGTCTGTTCTTATTCTGAAAATTATCCTGAGAAGGATATTGTTTCTTATTCTCAGAATCCTTATCAAATACGGTATGCTTCTTATGAACAGGTTTGTCATAAGACGAATGTGAGGCATTTGTCTTTTTCGCAAATTTGTCCTGTCTTCTGTCATGAGACTGATTCTTCTGCATATGATGACGTTTATCATCACGCGGCATACGGATATCTTTGCTTGAATCTTCCGCGAGCATGGAGTCTTCAATCACTCCTACCGGAATTTTTCTACCGAGATAGTTTTCAATTGCAGGAAGATTATAAACAAATTTTTCGCATGCAAAAGCAACTGCTCTACCCTTTTTTCCGGCACGCGCAGTACGTCCGATTCTGTGAACATAATTTTCGCAGTCATCAGGCAGATCATAGTTTATTACAATATCGAGGTCATCCACATGAAGACCGCGGGCAGCGACATCAGTCGCTACTAGAAACTTTATCCTGCCTTCCTTGATTCCGTCAATGATGCGCTGACGTTTTTTCTGGGGAAGATCTCCGATAATAAATTCATTTTCAAATCCGTTGTTTTTCAAGCGGAAAGAAATCTCTTCTACTTTATTCTTTGTGTTTGAAAAAATTATAGCACTTCCGGGTTTTTCATTTTTCAAAATTCCAAGAAGAAGTTTCATCTTCTCATCACCGCCGACGTGATAAAGCGTCTGTTCTATCGCATCAACGGTAACCGATTCCGGAGATATTTCTATTTCCGCGGGAGAAGACATATATTCCCAGGCGAGCGAACGGACTTTTGAGCTCAGTGTCGCACTGAAAAGCATTGTGATTCTTTCTCCGGCAGGAGGCATCTTTTTTAGAATAAAACGGATGTCCGGAATAAAACCCATGTCAAACATGCGGTCTGCTTCATCAACAATCGCCGCACCGAATTCCGAAAGAGAGAGCTTTTTGCTTTTTAAGAAATCAATGAGTCTGCCTGGAGTAGCTATACAAAAATCAACTCCGTCCTGAAGAAGCATTTCCTGTTTCGCATAGCCTACTCCGCCGTAAAAGCTTCCGATCTTGTACGGCAGATATTTACCAAGAAGTTTTGCTTCTTCCTCAATCTGAACTGCCAATTCGCGTGTCGGAACAAGAATGAGAGCCTTTTTTCTTTTGATCTTATCTGTCATAAAAAGCTGAAAAATCGAAAGTAAAAATGCAGCTGTTTTTCCGGTTCCTGTCTGTGACTGGGCGAGTATATCCTTTGCTGCGAGAGTATGCTTGAATGTCTGTTCCTGAACCGGCGTAGCTTCTGAAAAACCCGCTGAATCAATTCCTTTCTGAATATCGGGGTGAAAATTAAATTCGGTAAATTTCATAAAATCCTTGTGTAATGCGATAAATCGTATTTTCTCTAATTCTAAAATCAAATCCGCATTTGTAAAGCGTTTCTTTTTAAATCAAACTATTCAATTGTTCTAATTTTGGGCATAATCCAATTTAAAACCCTTTTTCTATCCCCTTTTTTTGCTATACACACTTTTTATTGTTACATATTATACATTCATTACAAATTTTGATCCGGGGATACTATGATCATAAAAAGAATATCTTTTCTTATAGCATTGGTTTTTTTCTCCTATTTGCATTCTCAGAATTTGCCGATTGAGTATTGGAAACTTTCAACCGAAGAACTTTCAAAATATACGGAAGATAATGCACAGCTTGAACTGGCTTCAAGATATATGACAGGTTCAAACGGCGATGTTATTGATATAAATAAAGCTCACGGAATATTGAATAAACCAGAATTGAAAAATAATCCTGCAGCAATTATATTTTTTCTCATCAGCGGCAAAAAGACTACAGCTACAGACGAAGAATTGAAAAATGTTTTTAATGAAATCAAAAAAATAGCAGATAGAAGAAATCCCTGTTATCAATATATCACGGCTGTTTGTTACAGAAACGGTATTGGAACTGTACCGGACAAGAAACAATATGTAAATTACTTAGAATATTCTGTTAGAAAAGAATACTCTCCTGCAATTGCTGTTTTAGGAGATGAATATTTAAAAGGCGAGCATATTAAGAAAAATTTAACTGCTTCAATAAATCTATTCTCCAGATCAGCTGAATATGGAAATTCAATCAGTAGATATAATCTAGCAATCTTGTACCGTACGGGAAAAGGTGTTAAAATAGATTTACATAAAGCAGTTGAACTCCTGACTCTTTCTGCAAATCAGAATTTAGCAGAAGCGCAATGTGATCTTGCGATATGTTATGCAAATGGGGATGGAGTTGAGAAAGATCTAGCTAAAGCTGTTGAATTATATACTTTATCTGCAAATCAAGGCAATGCTAAAGCACAATATCTTCTTGCATTATGTTATGAAAATGGCAAAGGGGTAACAAAAAATATAAAAAAAGCTATTGATCTATATACTTTATCTGCTAACCAAGGGAATTCTTCTGCACAATTCTTTCTAGCCCAACACTATTATTATGGAGATTTCATAGAAAAGAACATAAATAAAGCCGTTGAACTATATACTTTATCTGCAGAACAAGG
>JAKJGA010000061.1 GCA_022704645.1 Spirochaetota bacterium | reverse complement strand
AATGATCTACAGCGAAAATACCTTTTGTAAGACAAAAAAAACCTTTCAGGCTGAAATTATTTTTCTTGATGTGAGCGTTTAGTCCAAGGGATTTTTGGGAAACATTTTCATAAGTTGCAAATTTGGAACCTCCGAGTCTGAAATCTATATCACCGAGGTTTATTTCGCGGATAACCTCATCTTCTTTGACAGCATGATAATTGATAGAATAACTGTTTTCACTTTCTTCCCTGTCGTTATTATAATCTATTAACAGATTTATTCTGGGATTAAGCATTCCCTCTGCATAAAGTTTAATGCGGTTTTCATTCAGGAAACCCTGTTTGATATTTTTTGATTCGGGTTCATCATATTCACTTTGTTTGTAGCTCTTTTTGGTGAAATAACTTTTACCGTATGAAAAGGTGTTTTTAATATCAATGTCTGTCAAAATTGACGGGTATTGCTGATTTTCTTCTTTTTCGGTTTTAAACATGTCCGTAAAAGAGAAGGATTCCTTATCTTCTTCACTTTTTTCTTTTATTTCAGTTTTTTCAGAATTTGGTTCTTTTATATCTGCTTTATCAGTTTCGGGCAGGTATTTTCCGGCAAAATTAAGCAATTTCTGTGTATTTAAAATTACATCACTGCTCATAACCGCAAAAAGAGATCCGGCTGCAAAAAGTATTGTAATTGATATCAGCTTGAAATTGCTCATTTAAAATTAATACGTTATCCAGTGACGTTTTTGAAGCAATTTTACAAAAAATTCAAGATTTTATTGTAAAATAAAACAATAAACTTTTCAGTTTTCGAAAATTGATAAGTTTATTGCTGTGAAAATAAATTATAAAGATAAAACTGCTGATAACAGCTTTTAATAAGCCGTTATCAGTTTGATAAAATTATAGTAAGCGATAAATCCGAAGAAAATAAGCCAAATATCGCAAATTCTCATCAAAAGCATGAGAATCCGCCCGCTAAGTATTTTCTTCAGTCTGCTCACTGCAAATAACAAAGGCACAAACCAAAGAAGAACACCAGTCATTATGCAGGCTGTAACCAGAACTGAAAAGTCTGATGAATCCGGAAATTTGCGGTTCCACACAAGAAAGAAGTTTCCGGCAACGGCAAGCCATCCGATTATAGTCATTGGATTTGTCAGAGTTATAAGAATTCCGGAGATGACAGCAGATAAGGGAGATTTTTTCAGAACAAAATTTCTTGAGCTAGAAGAATTGTTTTTAAGAGAATGGAATAATGAGGTAATTCCCATGTAACAGAGAATTGTTCCGCATACAGCCGAAAGAATTATTTCAAATATTTTGTATGAAGAAACAAGCTGAGCTACACCATTATAGACAAGTATGATATAAAAAATGTCAGATATGGAAGATCCCGCTGTAAAAAAAAGACTGTTTCTGAAGCCGTATTTTATTGCTCTTTGTGATGCCGCGATTGTTACTGAGCCCGGCGGAATTGCGACGACAATTCCTAATATTACAGCTGAAAAAAGGAATTCTATTAACATTGATGCACTCCTCGTAAAACCAGAAATATCAATCCAAGATTATTTTTCCAGTTATATTTTTTCAGGAAGAGTATAGTCTTTGAAAGTTTAAAATATTGACATAGAGCCGCCCAGTCTTTACGATAACAAATATGAAAAAGAAAATTAAAGAGAAAATACTTATTATAAACTATGAATTCCCGCCGCTTGGCGGAGGCGGCGGAGTCGCTTCATATGATCTTGCCCTGGAATGGGTTAAAAATTATGAAGTTGATGTTTTAACTTCATCGTATAAGGATATTCCTTCTTTTGAAGTGATGAAAGGAATAAATATTCACAGAGTAGGAGTTTTGGGAAGAAATTCACGTGATGCGGCATCCTTTCTTTCGATGTATACTTATTTGATAACAGGTTTTCTTAAGGGGATAAAACTTGCCCGCAAGAATAAATATGCCGCAATTAATACACATTTCGCGGTTCCTTCGGGACCTTTGGGTTATATTATATCCCGGATTTTCAGGATTCCGAATGTTCTGTCCATTCACGGCGGTGACATTTATGATCCTTCAAAGAAAACATCTCCTCACCGCTCATTAATTTTTAAGGCAGTTGTCAAATTTGTGCTGAATCATGCTGACAGAATTGTCGCTCAGTCTTCAAACACTCAGGAAAATGCTTTGAAGTATTATTCTCCTAATAAAGCTGTTGATATCATTCCGCTGGCATATCATCCTCAGAAGAAGCCGGTGTCTTCATTCAAACTGCCGGAGCTTAAGAAGGGTGAATTTTCTCTTATTACGATTGGGCGTCTTGTAAAAAGAAAATCGGTTGAAACTATAATTGAAGCTTTTGCCAAAGAGAAGGATCTGAAGCTTAAACTGTATGTTCTCGGTGACGGACCCGAAAAAGAGTTTTTGATGAATCTGTCTGAGAAACTCGGCGTCAGGGACAAAATATATTTTGCGGGCTTTGTCACTGAAAAACGTAAATATGAATACCTCAACCTTTCAGATGCTTATATTATGACTTCGCTTCATGAAGGTTTCGGAATAGTGTTTATGGAAGCAATGGATTGCTCTCTTCCAATAATATGCACAAATCACGGCGGTCAGACGGATTTTCTTTTTCACGAAAAAAATGCACTCATGATTAATGTCGGAGATGTTTCTGCCTGTGCGGAATCAATTAAGCGGATGGTAAAAGACAAAAAACTCTACCAGAAACTTGCAAAGAACAATAAAGCAGATGTACGGAAGTTTTATGCGGAAAATGTTGCTAAACAGTATGAGGATATTTTTAAGGTGCTGGCTGATAAAAAATGATAATTCGAGTTGGTCTTTTATCTTCAAACCATGAGGTTATTGAAAGCGTAAAGGCGAGTTGTACAGACTTTGAGTTTGTAAAATATAAAAATGCCGACATGGTTCGCGCGGAAACAGATATTCTTCTGATTGATCTTGATATGTTTGAAGAAAGTGAATCCGTTCAGTTTTTTCTTTCTAAAATCAGAAAAAAAATACATAATCTCCCGGTAATCCTGATTCTTAAACCATCCAACAGGGATAATCTGGATTATGAATGGTTCTTTAATGATTTTATATGCTACCCTTTGAGAAAAGGAGAGCTTGAACTTAGAATCAATAAGTTTGTTTCTCAAAAGAAGTCAGAAATTGATGAAAATATTCTAAAAGTAGGAAGAATTACGATCAATCTTCTCGAATACTCAATCTATTATGATAACGAAAAACTGGATTTTACATATAAAGAATTTGAGCTTTTAAGGCTTCTTGTTCAGAACAGCGGACAGGCTTTTTCCCGTAAGGATCTTCTTGCTAAAATATGGGGAGTTGAATATATCGGCGGTACAAGAACTGTCGATGTTCATATCCGAAGACTGCGCAGTAAACTCGGTGATGATTTCAATTCTTTAATCGAAACAGTAAGAAATGTCGGTTACCGCTGCATCAAATAGCATTTTGAAAATTACTTGATATTTTCAGGCTCAATAAAATATTAGAGCACGGCGAAGACGTCCGGTTTTTGTCACAATCACACTATATGAGGTTATTGAATGAATCACCATCAGAAGAGAAAGCTCGATAGAATAATCGAGATATCGGCAACCGAAGATTTGTCCGAATACGGCGAGCTTCTCAACGCGATGAAAAAAGGTCTCGGCGTCCCTTTTTTCGGAACAAGACGACTAGCGGCTGCGATGCTGAAGGAAATCATAGGAGACATTTCTCAGATTGAGTTTTCAAAAAATGATTTTAAGCCTAAACAGAAAACTGCGCCCGTATTTGAAGATGTTAATGACGGAAAAGTAAAAATGTTTCTCAACTTAGGCAAAAATCACCGCGTTATGCCCGGCGATATTATCAAAGAAATCGTAAGAAGATCTGGAATTGACGGCAAGGCAATCGGAAAGATTGACATCCATACAAGCTATACATTTATCGAAATTCCGGAACAGTATGCCGAAATAGTTCTTCTTTCATTTGATAATGTGAGAATGAGAGGCGTTAATGCCGTAATGGAACCGGCAAAAAAGAAAAAAGATATTAAATGCGATTAAGAAACTGCCCCGTCTGCGGCGGGGCTTTAAGAAATCTCGAAAACAAGGATTATCTGCAATGCCGCTCATGCGGCACTGTTTTTAATTCTGCTCACACAGTTATTGAATATTCGGACACATATTTTACCTCAGATTATAAAAGCCAGTACGGAAAAACTTACGAAGAGGATTATCCTGCAATCAGGAAATTCTGCGACAGAAGAATAGAAAGAATAAAAAAAATAGCCATACACGTCCGGATAAATTCAGTGTTGGATGTTGCATCGGCTCTGGGTTTTTTTCTCAAAGCGGCAAGTGATAACGGGGCAGGTCATTGTACCGGTATTGAAATTTCAAAATACGCATGCGATTACATGAAGAATAATTATCCTTTTTCTGTTAAAAATGAATCTTTTGAAGATTTTCATTCAGATGAAAAATATGATCTTGTAACGGCATGGTATTTTATCGAGCATTCTTCAGATTTAGTTGAAACTGTAACGAAACTTTCTTCTTTAGTAAAAGACGGCGGTGTTCTGGCTTTTTCAGTTCCTTCAGCATTTTCCCCGCTTTTTAAATTTAACCGGAAAAAGTTCTTCGAAACTCATCCTATTGACCATAGTACCGATTTGACTCCTAAAGGAGTTAAAATTATGCTGAAAAAAAACGGTTTCAAAAAAATCAGAGTATATCCGGCTGCTTATCACCCGGAGCGTATAATGAATAGAAATAGTTTTTTCTTTCCGATTTTTTCATATTTCTTTAAAAAATATGCCGACTTCACCGCGTTTTCTGATACTATTGAGGTGTATGCTGTTAAATAAATTGCTTTAACTTTTATGGGGATCTAATAGAATAGACCAATGGACTTGGTTGTATTTAATGATGATGAAAGCGGATTGATTGACCGTTGTCAACGTGTGGTCAAAGAGCGCGGAATGATTGAGCCGTACCAGCGTATTGTCAGTAATATAAACGCCCTGATAGAACTTTCCAGAGCAATTTCTCAATATCCTTCCATTTTGCGGTCAACCGATCTCGGTGGAAATATGCGTTCAGTTGATTCACTGATTGAGATGCTATGCCAGAAGGAAGGTTTCGACAAGACTCTTCACATTCCGACAAAAGCGGTTCTCGGAAAGGGATTTCTTGTTGCGAAGATTAATTTTTTTCACATGATACGTTATCTTGCAAATCCGCTTCCTGAGCTTAGAGAAGAATCAATTGAGATAAACACGATTATTTCGGAAATAGTTTTTACATTAATGTCCGAGGAAGTTTTTGTTTCAATAATTGAAGAAGAAAACAAGGACGAAGCAATAAGAACCCGTGCGGCGTTCCTTCTGGCAAACATATGGGAATACCGTCTTAATCAGAATGTTCGTGATTTTGCACCGATTCTCAACTCGATATGGGAAGCGAGAAAAAAGCTTCAGCCGGTTTTCGGTACTATGATGGGAACAATTGAGCTGATGACTCTTTCCGCCGAACTCGACAAGGCATGGGCGGATTTTGTTTCATTCAGTACAGGTTCGGAAGAAATAACTCAGGCGATTGAAGAGTTTCTTTTTACGCTTTCGCATGAGGAGCTTACTGAAATACGGGTTAAGATGAGTGAACTAAATCTTCGATGCATCACCAAAAAAGATTTGTCGCCTATTCTCGGAAAATCTCACACATATCCCGAGTTTGGAGAGAATGATCCGAGAGAAATGTATATTTTTTACAGATCGAGAAAACATAATGCAAAATTCCGAAAACGTGCGGAAAGACCAGGCCCTAAGATGACCATCGAGGAATATATTATGAGTTATCTTCTGTCACAGCCTGAGTGGGCGGCAAAGTTATGACAGAAGGACTGGATGATGAACTGCGCCGGGCAGTTGATCCGAATTTGCGCTTTGATATTGATGAAGAGATTTCTCTTAATATAAGTAAAATACTTTCGGATGAAGGCTCTCTTCTTTATGATAGATACTTTTTTAAAAATTCAAATGCTCTTATAGAGATATTTTATCCATCACTTCCTTTTAACGGTGAGTTTCCTTTCCGTTCGCCGGATTATATAAGACATATTTTATCCGCTTATCCTGTTGAGAATTCATTGTCCGGAGTTGAAAAAATTCTTTTCCGTCCAAGATATTTTTCACAGTATTCTTCAGAACTTGCGGCTCTTTTTTTTAAGAAAGAAAAGATTCTTGTGGAATATCTTCATCATCCTCATCTTTATGAAGTGTCAAGAGATGATTTTGATAATAATCAGTCCTATGTTTTAGATTCGATAGAAGATAATCATCGTCTTGGAACAGGTGTTCAGACCGGAAATAAAATTAAGATTCCTTCTACTCTTTACTACATTCATACTTCTTTTAGAAGTTCGCATAATGATATTGACAAATTCTTTATAACAGCGGTTCTTTCAAATGACGAACATGATTTAAAACTTACCGAAATTTCGGAATATTATAAAACTAACGGTTACTAAATGATAGATTTTCACAATCACACCGAACTATGCGGACACGCAGAAGGGTCTCCTGAAGAATATGTTATGACTGCGATAAAACGCGGAATCAGGTATTTCGGTTTTGCTGATCATGCGCCGATTGAAGAATCAATCCGCGGCGGAATAACGATGTCTCCTGAAGAGATTGAAGATTACATCAGTATGACTAAAACTCTTAAGGAAAAATATGCCGGTCAGATAGAAATCTTCACTGGTTTCGAGGTTGATTATCCTGAATTTGAAGCCTTTGATTCTTCATATTATAATGATGATCGGATTGATTATCTTATCGGTTCTTGTCATTTTATCGGAGAATGGCCGATTGATTTTTCTTCTGAAGCGTCTGATGAAGAATATTCTAAAAGAGGCGTCGATTCGGTATGTGCCGATTATTTCATCAATATGCTGAGTCTCGCTAAATCAGGTAAATACAACATAATCGGTCATTTTGATCTTTATAAAAAGTTTGGTCACAGACCCGAAAAGGATTTTTCGGATATTATTTCGCAGATCGCGAAAGAAGCCGCGAAGAATGATACTGCTATCGAAATTAACAGCTCAGGTCTTCGCAAGCCTGTAAAGGAAATATATCCTTCTTTTGATATAATCAAACTCATAAGCGAAAGCGGAGGAATCTTTACCCTCGGTTCAGATTCGCATCATCCGGATGATGTAGCTAAAGATTTTGACAAGTCACGCGAACTTCTGCTTAAAGCAGGTGCCGATAAAATATCTTATTACAGAAATAGAAACCGTGTGGAGATTTCATTATGATGCATCTTGAGATGAAGAGACGTCCGAGCGCGCTGTGGTATGTTGATGACGCCGAACTTCCTTATTTTATCGGTACAGCTGCGAAAAACTGCAATACTGCCAATTATCTTGAGTCTAAAGAAAAAATCCGACGAAACGAGAAACATGTTCTCAGGTTTGAAACCGGAATATTTCCTGATAGAATATACTTTCTTGATCAGAAGCATGAAGATAAAGTTTTTGAAGCGCGTGAACCTTATGCTGTTGAATCGCTCTTTTATGCAGAGGGTGATGCGCTTATTACCGATATTTCAAATCACTGTCTGGTTATCAGAACTGCAGATTGCGTTCCTTTGTTTTTTGCAGATAAAAAAAATCATGCAGTTGCTGCGATACATTCGGGCTGGCGCAGCACTGCAAAAAATATTGCAGAAAAAACTTTTTTTGAGATGAATGCCAAGTACGGGACGGAGCCTGTTGATATTACTGCATATATTCTTCCATGTATCGGCGCGGATTATTATGAAGTTAAACAGGATGTTGCTTCTATTTTTCCTGAACACATTATAGAAAAAGAGAACAAACTATACTTTGATATCAGAGCTGCGGTTGTATCTCAGCTTCGGAAAATAGGCATCGGACGGAATTCAATTTTTGCAGATTTTCACGATACTGTCGGATTTAACGAATCATTTTTTTCTCATAGAAAAGGTGATCTCGGAAGAAATCTGAATTTTATTTATCTGAAGTAATGTCGGTTTCGACTATTTCGGCATTGATAAGTTTCTGTTTGATTTTTTTGCAGATAATGTAAATTAAAACTGCCGAGACAGCGATGAGTGCGATGCTCCATTTCGTGTTGCTTATCCATTTTGTCAGATGTTCGCGGTTGCTTGCGCCGAAATATCCGATAGTTATCCATATGGGAATGCTTACTAATGCTGCCAGACCGTCAATAATCACAAATGTTCCGAAACCTGCGAATCTTGTCATTCCGGCTGTCAAAAAAATAGGTGTTCGTAATCCTGGCAGAAATCGGGCTGTTAATAGCACCATTTTCCCGTTTTTTGCGAAGCTTTTTACTATGCGGTCATACCATGAGTGACTGAGAAGTCTTTTGCCTAATCTTGTATTGAAAAGGCTTTCGCCGAAAAAGCGGCCCATGTTGTAAACGATGACATCTCCGATTAATACACCGAAAAAACACACAATTCCCATAAAGATCGGATGAGTATAACCGAGTCCGGATATGATTCCTCCGACAAGGATGGTTATATCCTCAGGAATAGGAAGACCGAATCCGCAGAGAAGAAGGACCCCGAACACTGAAAGGTATCCGAAAGAAGAGTAGAAATTAATCATCGTATCAATTGAAAACATTATTCACCTTATAGCACAGTCTTTTATTGGATGAAAATAAATCAAATGTTTTTCCAAAGACGGTATTTTAAGAGATGTTGAAGCAATACTTAAATATGCCGGACAAAAAGTCCGGCATAAGCTTTATTTTTTTAATGGAGTAAAAGAGAATCCGTCGGAAGTCTTTGAAATTGATCCGACACCAGGGAAATCAATATGCGCCGCTGCGACATTGATTTTATCATTAGCAAGTTTTTTGAGCAGTTTCTTTCTCATTTTTGCCGCTTTGTCTAGATCTGTATCATATACAAGTGAATATTCCGGATGAATCAGCTGAACTGACTGAATATGCATAAAATCGCCTGCAAAAAGAAGTTTTTCTCCGTTTGATTCAAGAAGAAATCCCGAATGACCCGGAGTGTGTCCTCTCATGTCTACAGAAGTGATTCCATCGGCAACTTTGCCGCCTAATGAAAAAGTTTTGATTTTAGCGGAATAAAGTTTCAGCATCTGGTTTGCCGGAATGAAATATTTTTTGTACTCTGCAGGAATCTTTTCGAGTCCGCTGTCTTCATAGACAGGTTTTTCTTCTTTAGAAATCATAATTTCTGCATTAGGGAAAACAGCTTTGCCGTTTTTAATCAGACCTGCAACATGATCGAAGTGACCATGAGTGATTAGAATAAGATTGACCATATCCGGAGTAATCCCTAATTTCTTCATTACAGAAATTAGCTTTCCGCCGTCTCCCATTCCAGCATCTATTAGTATGATCTGTTTGCCGGTTTTTACGAGAAATACGTTTACAGCAGCTTTTTTCTTTCCTTCAGGCATGTACTTTTTTAATTCTTCAGCGTTTGCATTTTTAATAAGCTCGCTCTGCATTTCTACTGTTGAATCAGCAATGGCTGTTACAGAAACATTGCCGACTTTAAATTCAAAAGTATCGTTTGAAGCAGAATGAGAAAATGAAATGACAAGTAGAGATAGGACAGTAAAACAGAATAATTTTTTTAACATAAATTCCCCCTATTAAGTACTACTAGCGTATATGCATTTTGCCGTCAAGATAATAGAGTAAAA
>JAKJGA010000282.1 GCA_022704645.1 Spirochaetota bacterium | reverse complement strand
CAAATAATTCTGCTTCTTTTATATATATTTTTTCTTTTGCTGAAAGAGTGTTTTCAAGATAAACGGAAAATATTTCAAAGCCAAGCTGAAATTTCTTTAAAGAAAACAAGAGCTGCATTTCTTTGTCAAATTCAAATGATGATTCGAATTTTTCGGCTTCTTTCAGCGGCAAAAGAATATCCTTGTGTTTCATCAGTTTTTGAGAAAGATACGGCTGAAGTTCCGGTTCGGAAATCATTCCGGCATAAGAAGCATTATCCGAAAAATAAAGAGAATACAGTGAATCGGTAAATCTGTCTCCGCGTTCGGAACTGTCGTCAGGAGAGATGTTTTGATCCACCAGGTTAATGCTCATCATTTTTGAGAGAAAATGTACGTCTTCATAAAAAAGTTTTTCGGCATCAATTGCAGCTGAAAGTTTTTCAAGGGATTTGTTGCCGAAGATCAGACTGTCCTTTGAGTCCGATGCCATAATCAATATTGAATCCTGCGAGACAAAGACACTGTGATTGGAAAAGAGTTTCCCTAGAATTCCGTAGATTGCACATCTTTCCCGGGTATATTCCTTTGTAGAAGGAATGAGAACTGCATAGATTCCGTTTGCATTTATTTTCTTTTTTATTAGTGAAATTACCGGAAGAGAAAACCTGTAGCGGCTTTCGGTTATATCGAAAAGATTAGGAATATCCAGAATTAGATCGAAACGGTCTTTTCCGGTTGCAAGCTTGAAAAGAAGATCGCCGGTCTTAACTGCCGGGCCGCTCAATCCTGAAACAGGCGGACGGTTGAAATCAACAAAACTTCCGGGAACATAACTGTAAATTCTTCCTTCCCGGAAATAGCTGAATGATTTAATACTGAAAAACTGGGAACAGCCGGACAGAATAAGTGTTTTTTCGCTGCTTGAAACAATGTATGCGGCAAGGACTGCGCGTTCCATTGATGTCCGTGCGTATCCGCTGGTTTTGATTACTATTTTTCCGTTTGAAGTTACAATTGATTCACCCGGAGCTTCGGGTCTGAACAAATCGGCGTTTGAATGTTTTATAAATAATTCCGAACCGAAAGGCATCGAAAATTTTTTGTGAAGAAATATGAAAGATGGAATAAGTATAATGATAATCACGAAAAAAAGAACTTTTTTGTATTCGGGCATTTTCTTCTGAGCGATATAAATTCCGGGAAGAATTATATTGACTGCTGCAACAATATAAAAAAGAAGAAAGTATGAAAAAGTTGTAAAAGGAATAAACATTATAGCTGAAAAAATGCACGCAGGAAGAGCAAAGAATGAAGTTCCTATGATGTGATGAGCTCTTGACTGATCAGAACTTTTGAGTATGGATTTAAGAGAATGGCAAAGCGTGAATCCGAAAAGAAGACCAAGCGGTGCAAAAAAGAATAACGATTTGAAAACAGGAATTCCGCTTCCGAAACGGCTTATCAATATAAAAAATATGAAAAAGAAAACAGGGTAGAGTGTTTCAGAATAAATATACCATGATCTTATTTTTGCAAATGAAGACAGTGTGTATCCTGTTAATATTGAAATTACTGAAGTGACGAGAAAAACAAATGCCGAAGTTGTGCTTTCACCGTAAAAACGTATAAACGCAAGTGCTCCGAGAAAAAGATATATTGCTATTGAGGAGAAATTCAGAAAATTAAAAAATATCTCATCCTTGTCAGGTTCACTTTGTGTATTATCTCCTGCAAAAACATCTTTTGCGAAGATATCTTCAGGCCGGTATTTAAGGGAAATAAATGCTGCCGGAATAACGGATAATCCGAGAAATGATGCTGCGGCTATTTTTGAAGCAAATAATGGAATAAAATGATAAATCAATATGCCGGAAGCAATCCCGAAAATAAAAAATCCCATGTAGGCTGCAGCGCCTTTTTTTTCATCGAAAAATTTGCCGCATGAAGCTTTCAGAAAGTAATTGTTTTTGATACCGAGAAAAAAAGGAACAGCAAGTGCTGCCGCTGCGTACAGAACCGGGCTGAATATAAATCTGCT
>JAKJGA010000281.1 GCA_022704645.1 Spirochaetota bacterium | reverse complement strand
TTCCTCCGGAACGGTCAGATATGATTACTCCGATTAGATCGGATGAAAGAATTGCCGAATCAATAATTCCTTTTGCTCTTTCGTAATCTCCTGAATTAATATGCGGAAGTAGTGCTTCGGACATCATATTGTTGATTGATGTTGCAGATCTTTTGAGTCTCTTGTGTGCATTGCTTGAATGATAGAAGAAAAGAAAAATTGAAACGAATATCATTGAAGAAGCTACAATTGTTAAGATGGAAACTATAATTTCATTGTTGATGCTCTTGTGTTTTTTACGGATATTCAGCATTTTTTTATTTCAGTTATCAGTATTGTTTTGTCATCATCAGGATCGATGCCCCTTGAATAATTAGAAACATCTTCAAAAACTTTAAGGCACATTTCTTCTATTGAAAGTGAATTTCTTTCTGAAAGTATTTTGTAGAAATTTTCATTGCCTATCATTTGATCTGAAGTATTTCTTGCTTCAACAAGACCGTCGGTAAAAAGAATAATTCTTTCTCCGCCATCAAGTTTGATTCTGTCTGTAACGTATTCTGCTCCTTTAAAAACTCCTGCGACAGTTGCATTTGAATTTAAAAAAACCGTTTCATTATCCCGGAGAAGAATTCCGGGAGTATGGCCGGCGTTTGCGTAATCAAGAGTCATTAATTTGTGATTTATAATTCCGAAGAAAATTGTTGCGAATATTCCTGAAACCCCGACAGTGTTTAGAATGCACTGGTGAATCTCTTCTATTATTTCTGCAGGTGTTTTTCCATAAGCGCTTTTCGCATTGAAGAAAATTTTTATCATTGCTGTCACAAGTGACGCGGAAGGTCCGTGTCCGCTTACATCTACGATTGCAAATGCGGTATTGTCTTCGTCAATCGAGAATACGTCGTAAAAATCTCCGCCGAGATCCTGCATGGGAATATAAAGACCAAAGAAAGAGCACCGTTCATTATTCGGAAATACTCTCGGAAAAAGAGCCATTTGAACTTTCCTTGCCATTTCAAGTTCGTGTTTGATGCTTTTGTTTTTTATTGAGAGTTCTTCGTTAACTGCCTGCAGCTGAACGGTTCTAAGTTCGACAAGATTTTCAAGCTGTTCGTTCAGGCAGACATTCTCAAGAGCTGTTGCTGCATTTGAACAGAGAATGTCGACCATGTATTTTTCCCATTTGTCGAGGGGAGTGTTTCTTTCGAGATATAGAATGCTGTCAAAACCTGTTTTCGTTGAAAAATAATTTACATACTTGGTTCCCTGATAAATATGCGTTTTGTTTTTTTTAGCTTCATCAATCAGTCTTAGCGTTTCAGGAGGAAGAATATCGTCGATGGACTTGTCAACAGAGTCCCTGCCGTATTTGCCTGTTGCCGCAACTACGTGTATTTTTCCGTTTCCGGTGCTTTCTGCAGAAATCCCTGAAGTCTTGCCGTATATTGCGTCATCTTCAAACTGAAGAATAGAAACGAACTGAAGGAGTATGCCGTTCAGGAAAGATTTTAGCGATTGTATTTCAAAAATATCTGCAGTTGCCGCGACTATTTTTTCGAGTCCGATTTTACTTTTTTCGATAGTCATTATATCGCGGTATGAACGGATAGCTGAAATTACTGTGGTGAAAAGCTTTTCGCTGGTAAGCTCGGTCTTTGCCTTGTAGTCGTTTATATCGTAGTTCAAAACAACTTCGTGTTCGGGAGCCTGACCCGGCTGACCTGTTCTCAGAATTATTCGTACCGAGTGGTTTCCGAGATTTTCTCTGATGAACTGAACGAGATTCAGGCCGGAATCTTCTTCTTCCATCACGACATCGATCAGCGCAACTGCTGTGTCCGGATTTATATTCATAAAATCCATTGCTTCAGCGGCGCTGTATGCGCTGAAAAGAGAGAGCTTTCTTCCGGCAAATTCGAATCCCGAAAGAACAAGCTTGGTTACTTTGTGAACATCTTTTTCATCGTCGACGATAAGAAGTTTCCATTCAGCCTGTTTAGGAAGAACAGCGGTTTCTTTTTCATCGGCAAAGCTGATCAAATCATCA
>JAKJGA010000280.1 GCA_022704645.1 Spirochaetota bacterium | reverse complement strand
GGTTCTGATCTTGGCGGAAGAAAAATCAAAGTCAACATCGCTAGACCTAAAGGCGCGTAATGGCTTAAAATAAATCCATGACAATCAAAGGAGGCTGAAACAGCCTCCTTTTTTTATTAATCAAATATATAAGATATATGCTGCTGTCCCAGTCCTTTGAATCCGTAATCAGCAACCTTCTGTTCAAAAGACTGAAAATTATCTCCATAATGAACCAATATCATTTTTGATTTAATATCCGCAGGAAGAGTATTCAGTTCTTCTATGGAAGCATGAACTCCGCCGGTAAAAAACTGGCAGTCATGAAATATTGCTTCAAAGTCAAACTTTGAGCAATACGATTCAATCAAATCCCTGTCAAAACGCGTATCACTTGTAAACATTACTCTATCATCAATAAGAATTCCGCAACTCCAGAACGAATTATTCCATGCATTCGAAACATCCGGTATATGCATTGTCCTGAACATTTTAAGATCAATTGAACCGACCTTCGCGGATAAAGTTTCTCTTGGAAAATCATGAAGCATCTTCGGGCGGTTGATATTGAAAAAATCCTTAAAAGAGAGAATATCCCCGCAAATTTCTTCATTGTATGCCGCTCCGCCCCTAAGCGACATATCCCAGAGGATATGCTGATATGTTTCACTTATAACCATATTGGGTTTCTTCTTTGTCACATATCTTCCGAGAAGAGCTATCTCTTCCAATCCGCCGATATGATCTGCATGAGAATGAGTAATAAGAATATTTTCAATCGAGGTAATAGGAATACCGAGTTCAAAGAGAGACTGCGTGCATTTTGTACCGCAATCAACAAGAAGATGATCCTTTCCTTTTATTATGAGGAGGTTCGTCTGATATTGCGCTTTAGTAAAGGCGCTTCCGACCCCTGCGAAAACCAACTGAAGACTCCCCTCGTTAGAAAGCTTCAGTCCGTCTGAGGCGATTTTTTCTGTTTTCATATTAAACCCTTCTTTTTATGCTTGAAAAGAAACACGAGATTTAAGCATAATTAATTGAATATATTTTTCAATCATTTTTTATGCGGGGATATATGCGGAATTTTTTCTCTGAAAAACGTATCGGGAAAATTGACCGAAGCAATGAAAATAAGCTTGAAAGGAGCACCTTCGAAAAAGACCACGACAGAATAGTTTATTCCAATTATTTCAGAAGACTGCACGATAAAACACAGGTTTTCCCGTATTCTCCCCTTTCAGCATCAAATCAGGCAAGATCAAGACTTTCACATTCACTTGAAGTTTCCTGTGTAGCCCGATCGCTCGGAAATCTTACAGGTTTGCACTTATCCGAAAAGTTTCCTGATATCAGACCATTTGACGTCGGAATAATCGCCGCATCTGCCGCACTCGCCCATGACATCGGAAATCCTCCTTTCGGTCATTCCGGTGAAGACGCGATCAGAATCTGGGCAAAGGAAAACATTGACCGCTCTCAGTTGAGCAATGAAGAATATTCTGACATGGTAAATTACGAAGGAAACGCACAGGGTTTCCGCATTCTTTCACGTCTCGAGATATGGCAGAGAAAAGGCGGATTGCGTCCTGCCTGTGCAACGATCGGTGCATTTACAAAATACCCGTGCAGTTCTTCCGCAATGGATCCGGCATCCGGCATAATCTCAAAAAAGAAATTCGGCTTCTTTAAGGAAGATGAAAAGCTTTTCACGGAAGCGTTTGAAGAAATGGGGATTCCCAGATACGAGGCTGACAAAACCGCCTATCCGAGACATCCGCTTTCTTTTCTTTCAGAAGCTGCTGATGATATTTGTTACGCTGTGATAGACCTTGAAGACGCCTTTCACCTGGGTGTAATAGACTATCAGACACTTGAAGATTTACTTCTTCCGATTGTCCGGCATGAACACGATTTCAGCATTGATCCGTCTTTCGATAAACACATAAAAGTATCACGGCTGCGTTCTGCAGCAATCAATTCGATGATAAACCAGTGTCACAAATGCTTTATCGAAAACATCGATTCAATTTTTTCACTGAAACATAACAC
>JAKJGA010000060.1 GCA_022704645.1 Spirochaetota bacterium | reverse complement strand
GAGAACAGAAGAAAATTCTGATATTTCAATCCTGTAAGCATGCAGTAATCACGCGATAGGCGGTCAACGGAGAAAACTTCATCATAAGAAAGAATAAGTTCAAGTAGAGCCGTTTTGTTTTTCTGCATCGAATCCGCAAATTCGGGTACAGACGGAAACAATGAGTTCCACGGATTATAATTCCAAAATGCGCTGAAGAGATTGCCGAATGTCACCTTTTTTCTATCAGCAAAAATTTTCTCGTCTTTTGAGTAAATTGCTCCGCATTCTCTAAGTATCATTGATGTCTGTTTCAAAAATATAAGAAGGCTTCCGCTGTCTGCATTTTCCATTGTATAGAATAATCTGCTTGCGCAGTTAGTGTAAAAACGCGGAGGAAGAAAACAGTCTTCGCCGACCATCATGTTTTTTCTCAGGATTTCTTCGATGATAATATCTGATGCGGCTATAATGTCGCAGTCATTGTTTGAAGGAACGGAAAAGGTATTTGTTCTAACGAATTCGCGGACATATGTTTTTTTGAAAAGAAGGGGGTTTTCCCTGGAAGTATTTCCGGATAGCGCCTTAGTTTTTTGAATCATTATCCGCTCCATTAATCGGCAAAAGCACCCGCTCGGGATGCTTTTTTAAGATGTTTGATTATGTCATATATATTAAAATTAATTTGCCGTCAATTAGAAAATTGCTTAGATTAATGAAAAATAGTCTAATTAATCGTTTTTTTTCTTTTTTTCCTTACAATGAAGAAAATGAGAGCCGATAATACGCAAATGACTATTACAACGGCGCCTGTTATGAAAGAAGCTTTTCTAATTAGAGGAATGATTGAGTTTCCGAGAAAGTATCCTCCGTAAGTGAGAATTCCATTCCAGACAAATGATGAAATCAGGCAGAAAATAAATACTTTAATCTTGCTGAGGTTTAATATTCCAGCTGTTACCGAGATTACGGATCTTACACCCGGCAGAAATCTGTTAATGAGAACAATGTAACAGCCGGATGATGCGAATCTTTTTTCTGCGGCCAAAATATATTCCTTTTTGAAAAAGGGAATTTTTCCGCTTAAGAAAAAGTTTCTTCCGTGTTTATGTGCGAAGAAGAAAAGAAAATAGAATCCGGCGGAACCGCCCAAAGCTGTTGAAATGTGCACGCTAAACGGTGAAAGATAACCTCTTGAAGACAGAATTGCGCCGAAAAGAACTACGCTGTCTCCCGGTACAGGAGGTATCAGGTTTTCCAGTATTGATGCGGCTGTCAGAAAGGAGTAGGCAAGAAATTGATTTTCCTTGACAGCATCGAGAATAGATAAGAAAAATTGTTCCATTGTTACCCTTTTATATGCTTATATGTTTTAGCGTTTTATATTTCGTTGCAATAAAAAAACGGAGAAGGAAATGAAGAAAATTCTGCTAATTGCCGCAGCTTTGATTATCGGTTGTGCGGCTCCACAAAAAAAAGACGATTCTACAAAGAAGAACTGGCGCGAGGATGCGTTTCTAACTGAAAGTCCGAGAAGCAAGGATGAGGTGTTCCGTGTTTTGATGACTGCGGATGATTATATCGTTGCTCAGAAATCATTTAATGATTCCATATCCCGCACACAGGATGATTCGGGTGATAAGTATTTTGTTTCTGAAATGATGAAGTTCAACAAAATAGATGAAGTCTGTGAAGGTATTATTTCCGTGTGGCTTTTTCCGGATTCCGGAAGGCTTATGCAGGTGAGATTTGTCAGATCAACATTTATTCGCGAACTCGATACAATGATTATGGATGATATCCAGAGATGGAATTTTGCGTTTCAGAATAAACGTATAACACCGATCAAGTTTAATGTGCGCTATAAAATTGTTCTCGAAAAAAGACTTTCTGATGAAGAAATTATCAATGATATGCGTCAGAATCTGAAAGAAAGAACCGGTCAGTAAAAGACGGGCTATGCCCGTCTACATGTTTCTGCTGATACTTGCGTATGCTGAATGATTGTGTATTGATTCCATATTTTCGCTTTCTACTGAAAATCCGAGAATGTGTTCCATCGCTGATAGTTTTTCAGCTGCGCTTCTTACCATGTCTTCTACAAACATAGGATTATCATAGGATTTTTCGGTAATAAACTTTTCATCTTCTCTTTTTAAAATTGAGTAGATGTCGCTTGATGCCGATGATTCCGCGATTAGGATAATATCTTCAATCCATATTATTTCGGATGCCTTGATTTTTATCGTTATGATGGATCTCTGATTGTGAGCGCCGTATGAACTGATTTCTTTTGAGCACGGGCATAGTGAAAGAACAGGAACCCTGACTTCGACCATGTAGTAATCAGCAGAAGAATCTCCGAAAATTTTACACATGTATTCCATTTTTCCGGTAGAACCTGATACCGGAGCGGCTTTTCTTATGAAAAATGGAAACTCGATTTCGAAGTAAGCTTTTTCCGCATCGAGTTTTTCCTTCATGTCGGATAGAATTTTTTTGATTCCGGCTGTTGAAATTCCGTTCATGTGAAGATTCAGAATTTCAATGAACCGGCTCATGTGAGTTCCCCTGAAATTGTGGGGGAGCTCAACGAACATATTGATATTGCCGACTGTATGCTGTTTTCCTTTTTCGCGCTCAAGAACGATTACAGGATACTTGATTCCCTTTACTCCGACCTGATCGATCGGCATATTTCTGTTGTCGGGCTGTGATTGAATATCTGCTAGACTCATTTTGCGTTGAATTTTCCTTTTTCATCAAATGACAGTTTAAGAGGATCTTTTTTTATTTTTTCCGGAAGCTTGATGAAGGTCGAACCGGTAAATGCAAAATCTCCTTTCTGGTTTTCGAAAAAACGCAGCATTGATTTGCCGAGGCTTTTTGAACTGAATTTGTTTGAAACCTTTATAATAGAAGTATTTCCCTGCATTTTTATGTCTTTGGTTGTTCCCTTGACCAGTTTTTCGTTATTAACCAGAAAATCATAGTTTATGCTGTTGAAAGCAAGTTTATGAGCGGTTTCATTTTTTAGAAGAATGTCAAAATCAACTGTTATCGGAAGATCAAGACTTGAGGGATCAATAATCTGATCAGCTTTTTTGCCGCTCAGTATATCTGAAAACATTCCTGCTACCTGCTCTGCCGAAGCCTGTTTTTTCTTTTTTGCAAGTTCTGCGGCGATTTCGGCAGTTGAAGGTTTTTTAACTTTAAAATTGGCAATGCTGATTGTCGGTTTGATTGCCGGAATCTGGGTATTTACTGAATAATCGAATCTGATATTTTCAGGAAGCCCGGATATATCAGGAAGAGGAATGAGTATTGCCATGTCGATTTTACAGTTGAGATAATCTTTTTTGGAATATGCTTTTACTATCTTGATGATATCTTCGTATTTTACATTTACACGGAACTGATTAATTTTTTTACCTTTTGCGGCTATCTTGAGTCCCTTGGATGTTGTAGTTTTGAAAAACTGATTGTTTTCGACAAAAAATGTAAATTCAACTCCATCAAGTTTCAAACCTACAGGGTACGGATTCTTAATTTCAACATCGAAAAGGAAATTAATATCCCGAAGGGATATGGATTCAATATCGAAACCCTTAAAGTCGGCAGTCGGCTTAGGGAGAGATTTTGGAAGGCTGAAGGCAGAAAGTGCCGCTGAAAAGATAATAAGTGATAGAATTGCAATTTTTTTCATTTGTCCCCCGTCAGATAACTACCATTAAAATACCGGTATAGTTTTTCAAACACAAAAAAACCGTATTTCGTGGTGAAATACGGTAAAATAATTCATGAACATTTAATATAATCTGTTTCGAAAAGAAATCCGAAACAGATTATATTTTTCAGCAAGCTTTATCTTTATCGCGGATAGCGACACGTCTTATTTTGCCGCTTATTGTCTTTGGAAGCGATTCCACAAATTCAATTATTCGCGGATACTTGTAAGGCGCCGTGGTTTTTTTGACGTGATTCTGGAGTTCATGTTTTAGTTCATCGCTCGCCGCAAAGTCTTTGCTGAGGACAACTGTGGCTTTAACTACCTGTCCGCGTTCATCGTCGGGAATTCCTGTTACTGCGCATTCGAGTACACTTGGATGTTCAATCAGTGCGCTTTCGACTTCAAACGGCCCGATTCTGTAGCCTGAGCTTTTGATTAAATCGTCATTTCTTCCGACAAACCAGAAATATCCGTCTTCGTCTTTATATGCAGTATCTCCGGTATAATACAGGCCGTCATGCCATGCATTCGCGGTGAGCTGTTCGTCGCAATAATATCCCTTGAATAGTCCGATCGGTTTTGCTGGATTCGTTTTAAAAACAATTTCTCCTTCTTCTCCGGCTTCACATTCCTTTCCTTCTCTGTTGAGAAGAATTGCGTTGTAACTTGGCGAAGGTTTTCCCATTGAGCCTGGTTTCGGTTCGACCCACGGCCATGTCGCTATCGCTACAACCATTTCCGTCTGCCCGTAACCTTCTTTGAGTTTGATTCCGGTTGCGGCGAGAAATTTTTCATAGATTTCCGGATTGAGAGGTTCGCCTGCAACGACGCAGTATTTGAAACTTGAAAAATCATATTTATGAAGATCTTCTTTAACGAGAAAACGCCATACTGTCGGAGGAGCGCAGAAAGTGGTTACCCCGTGTTTTGTTGCTTTCGATAGAAGATTTGCGGCTATGAAACGGTCATAATTATAAATGAAAACAGCACTTCCGGAAAGCCACTGTCCGTAAATCTGACCCCATACTGATTTTGCCCATCCTGTATCTGCAACGGTATAATGAATTCCGCCTTCGACGACATTCTGCCAGTAGTTTGCCGTGAGTATGTGAGCCAGCGGATAAGTGTAATCATGTGTTACCATTTTCGGAAGTCCGACAGTTCCTGATGTGAAATAAAGGAGCATCGTGTCGGTATTGGTTGTTGCATCTGCGCCCTGCGGGCGGACGAATGAAGAATCATGCTTTTTCATTTCGTCTTCATAGCTCAGCCATCCTTCTTTTCTTCCGTGAACAGTCATCTTCATGATTTTGTTTCCGGTTTTGCAGTCCGCTTCATCGGTATATTCGGTCAAGTGATCGGCGGAAACAGATATTATCATCTTTATTCCGGCAGAATTTATCCGGTATTCTATATCATGGGCGCTCAGCATGTGGGTTGCGGGAATCGCGATTGCTCCGATTCTGTGAAGAGCAAGAAGCAGAAACCAGAATTCGTAGCGCTGTTTGAGTATGAGTGTTACTCTGTCGTCTTTTTTGATGCCGAGTGAAGAGAGCATTTTTGCGGCCTGAAGACTCATTTCCTTCATTTCTTTGAAAGAAATAATTTTATCGTCTTCTTTTTCGTCACACCATACGAGTGCTTTTCTGTCAGGTTCGTTTGCGGCATAATAATCAACAACATCGTATGCGAAATTGAAATTATCAGGGCATTTTAATTTGTAGCCGGATACAAAATCTTCATAAGAGGAAAAATCTTTTCTTTCCAGGTATTTATCGATAAGAGACATCAGAAACTCCAGTAGTTTTAAATTGGTCGGAATGATCCTTATTTATAAAGACCTGACAAAAATCAGTAAAGTTGCAACTTTTTCCGCCATTTTAATGTTTTTGTACAGTTGCAATTTTTTTTAATGACGGATTAATCTTGACATAAAGCAAACGTTTGCTTAAATGCACGCGCCGAGGTCAAAATGTTTAAAAATCCTAACATCAAGCAGTACAAAATAATATTCAGAATCGGAATTCCGATTGTTATCGCCGGAATTATCCAGCAGACGGAAATTCTGATAAATTCAGCTTTTCTTGGAAGAATAAATACTGAATATTTTGCGGCAGTCGGCAACAGTATTTTCCCTTTTATTCTGACTCTTTCGTTTTTCTGGTCGGTTAATACCGGAACAACAGTTCTCGCCGCTCAGAAACTCGGAGCAGGGAAGAAGGTTCAGGCGGCAAGACTGTCCGCAAGCGCATTCAAGTTCAATACTCTTTTTTCTCTGGCCTTTTTTCTTTTCTGGATAATTTTTCCTGAACAGGTTTTTCATCTAATGGGTGTACGTGAACCGATTTTGTCTTACTCGGTTGAATATATCCGGATTCTTTCATTTGTTTTTCTGTTTGTCGGCGCAGAAACTACAGCTGCTGCAATCCTTCAGGCTCATGGAAAAACCTTTCCTCTTTTTATTTCAGGTGCTGTCAGATCTTCAATTAATCTTTTTCTTTCATGGGTTCTTATTTTCGGTCATTTCGGATTTGCTCCGATGGAGATTAGAGGCGCCGGAATAGCTCTTGTCGCTGCCGAGTTTGTCGGAGCCGCGATTACAATTTCATTTCTTCTTGCAAACAGCAGAAAGTTCGGAATTAATCTTTCGAAAATTGTGAAGTCAAAGTTCGAGAATTATAAGAATATAGCCCGTATAGGCATACCCTCCGGACTTGAAGAAATAATGTGGCACTTCGGCAATCTTATTATTGTACGCTATATGAATTCATTAGGTCCGGGAGAAACCGGAATTTATACGCTGGTGATGCGTATTGAAGTTGTGTGTTTTCTTTTTTATTCGGGTTTTGCAAAAGCGGCTCAGACTCTTGCAGGTCATGCCTCCGGCGCAGGTAAAAAAAATGAAGCGGCGCGCGCGACATACCGCTGTCTTAAAATTTCCATTTTGATTAATGTTTTTTTCATGATTCTTTTCGGCGGATTCGCGAAAGATATAGTTTCTATTTTTACAAAAGATTCAGCTATGATAAACAGCAGTTATCCTTATTTAATAATGGTCGCTCTTTTCCTGATTCCCAAAGCGTTTAATGTGGTTATTGGACACGGAATACGCGGAATCGGCGATACCAAGTGGATGCTTTATACTCAGATTTTCGGTACTGTTTTTGTGGTAGTAATGTCTTATATTATGATATTTCCTTTGGGTCTTTCTCTAACCGGTGTTTATATTACCTGGATAACTGATGAATTTGTCCGTGCAGTAATAAATACTCTGCGATTTGCCAAAGGAAGAGATTTTTTTCTTTCCTTCCTGAACAAGCTTGATAGGATTCGTTTGCGTAGAGCTTAAAAGCATTAAGAGGGGAAGATAATGGCAACCATCAAAGATGTGGCTAAAAGGGCAGGTGTTTCGTATACAACTGTGTCGCATGTTATTAATGAAACGCGTTTTGTAAGTGAAGATGTCGTAAAGCGCGTGAATAAGGCGATAAGAGAACTGAAATACCGTCCGAACCAGGTCGCGAGGTGTCTCCGCAAGCAGGAAAGCAAGACGATAGGCGTTCTTTCTTCAATAAATGTTAATCCCTATTTTTCGGAAACTCTTACAGGGATTGAAAAGAAGGCTTATCTTGAAGGCTATAATATAATAGTATGCTATTCCGAGTGTAATCCGGAAAAAGAAAAAGAAAATATTGAAATGCTGCTGGATAAGGGAGTTGATGCAGTGATAATACACAGTCTTCTCGACGAAACACGAATCCCTTATCTGGTCAATCTTGAAATACCTGTTTTGTTTCTTCAGCATCATATTGAAGAAAGCGGCATGGATGCAATCTGTACGGATGATTTCATGGGAGGTTATCTTGCTGCAAAGCATTTTATTGAACTTGGGCATACTAAAATAGCATGTGTATCGGCAGAAGGTAATGATAATTTTTCATATCGTCAGCGTATAAAGGGTTGGGAAAAAGCACTTAATGAAAACGGTATCGAGTTGAATAAAGATTATATCATTGAAACTGATTTTCATACACATGCCGGGTATGATGCGTTCATTAAGTTTGCGAAGATGGAAGTTCCTCCGACTGCGATATTTTTCTATTCAGATAATCTTGCAATCGGCGGGATTCGTGCTGCTGCGGATATTAATGTCGCTGTACCGGATCAGGTTTCTGTTATTGGATTTGATGATCTATTTATGTGTCAATATACCGTACCCCGCCTCACGACTGTTTATCAGCCTAAATTCAGCCTCGGAGAGATGGCATTTGCAAGAATATTTGAAAGGATAAAAGACAGGGAGCTGAAACCGCAAAAACAGCTTGTTGAACCGAAGCTAATCATAAGAGAGTCAACCAGAAAGCGGGCTTAAAGAACAGGCGGAAGACCGTTAATGAAAACTTCTGCTTCTGTAGAACCTGTATTGTTGATCAGGCATTTGTAGTATGATTTGTAATTCAGTGAGTCTTTTTCCTTCAGCAGAAATATCTTTTCATTGATATTAATTTCTACGGAACCGTTTAAAATATAAAGGAAGCGTTCACCGTTAAGCTCATCAGGCAGTTTTTTTATTTCAAGCGAACTGCCCGGCGAAAAAATTACAGAGTATGATTCAAGTACGTTATTTTCGAGATTGGACGCAAGCAGATTGATGGATACTCCCATATTGTTTGTTTTCAACGATTCGATGTCCGCAAATTTGACAATTAGAAGATCCTTGTGTTCAATCTGCTTAAAAAATTCCGACATGGGGATTCTATAAAAATTAAGAATATCAGATAGAGACGAAATTGAAGGTGAAATTTTACAGTTTTCTATTTGAGAAAGTGAGCTGGGAGTAAGATTTACCGCTTCTGCTACAGTTGAAAGCGAAAACCCCTTTTCAGTTCTAATTTTTTTTAGTAGACGGCCAATATTCATAATTTCACCAGTTTATCTAATCTATGTCATAATTTTGTCTGCACATATTATTCGTCAAATAAATATTAAACAGCATTATGCTTATATCTTGACAGACAAAAACTTCTTCTTTAAGAATGAGCAGTGCCGATTTCCCGGAGGATGATGATGAGACTTGTAATGATATTTTACAGTATTTGCATTCTTGCATCTTTTTTGGCGATATTGGTGAAATACCGCAAGGAATCTCTTTATAAATACGTAAAACTTGCTCCTATTATAATTTTGTTTCTATTATTACTTGTTCTTTCGGTTCTTTCCGGCGGAACCCGTTTTTCATATTTTGTTGCAGCCGGGCTTTTGTTCAGCATGTTCGGTGACTTTTTTCTTCTTGATGATAGCAGATATTTAATTCCTGGAATGATTTCTTTTTCACTTGCACATATCATTTATATAGCTGCTTTTTTTCACACAGATTTATCAATAACCGTTCCGGGAATAGTTATTGCAGTTTTTTCTCTGATTTATGTTTTTACTGTAAAAACTTTCCTCAGAACTGGTTTTCAGAAAAAAATGTTTTTGCCTGTACTTGTTTACTGTGTGCTTCTCACTGCAATGAATTTAGCCGCTCAGAGTTATGAAGCAGGAAGAGGGGGTCTTTCGGTTCTTTCAATAGGTGCGGCGCTTTTTTATGTTTCCGATGCTTTTCTCTCATGGGAAGTTATTGTTGAGAAATATAAAGCATCGGCATTAATTGTTTTGGCTTCATATTATTCGGCACAGATGCTGATTGCATACAAGGCTGTGCAGAGTATACTTTCTGTGTCGATTTTATAATTTTCCGGTAGTATTTATTACTCTGGTTCCTTTTGGTATTTTTAAGTCGAAAATACTATCGCTTATTGATTTCTCTATTGTGATGTTTTTGTAAGTAAAATCAAAATAATCACCGCTTACGGTTTCTTCCGCGTGTATCCTTTTGTAATACGAATAATTATCAGTTTCAGATAAAGTATCATAACGTATTATAAAGTTCATCGGGTTTTTTTTATTTTCTATTGTAAGATCAGATACTTTCTTTTTATCGGAAAAATTGATTTTCTGGGAAAAATCAGCGTCATCATATTCGAGAGTTGTTATGTTTTCTTTGAATTCGGCAAGCTGCGCTATGAGAGGTATTTTGCCTGAAACTATCGCGAAAATGGAAGA
>JAKJGA010000279.1 GCA_022704645.1 Spirochaetota bacterium | reverse complement strand
AAAATGGATTGAAAAACTTTCTGTTGAAAATACAGGCTTCTGCATACAGCCGAAAATAGACGGACTTTCTGCGTCCATAGCTTATGAAAACGGCCGTATCAAATACATCGCGACCCGCGGCGACGGTGAAACAGGCCAGATCATTACCCATATAGCGGATTATGTATCCGACATCAAAAAAAACATATCTTTTTCAAAAGATAACATTGAAATACGCGGTGAACTTTATCTTCCGAAAAACACTTCTTTTGATACGGGGAACAGACCGTTAAGAAATAATTGTGTCGGTCTCATCAACAGAAAAGAAAATATTTCTGATTTGAAATATGTCCGCTTTGTCGCCTATCAGATAGAAGGAATGAAATTTGATAACGAAAATTCTAAAATTGACTTATTAAAAGATGAAGGTTTCAACACAGTTAATTACTTTATCGCTCAGGATATTTCCGATATTGAAAACATATATCAGAAATATCTGGACCGGCTCAGAAGTGAATGGGAATTTGAAACTGACGGACTGATAATAACCGTAAATGATTCTTCCCTTTTTGATGAAATCGATTCGAGATGGGTCATTGACCATCACCATCATTATTCTATAGCGCTTAAACCGCCTTCTGAATCCAAGGAAACTTCTCTTGAACGCATAGAATGGCAGGTTTCTCGTCAGGGAAACGCCGTACCAGTAGCTGTTTTCTCTCCGATTGTTATCGGCGGAGCAAAGATTGAACGCGCGTCACTTGCCAACGCGGCTGCTGTAAAATCAATGAGATTGAGAACAGGAAGCAGGCTTCTCGTCGAACGTGCAAATGATGTAATTCCTTACGTCAAGGAAAACCTCTCAAAAAATGATGATGAAACCGATCTGATTATATCCGAATGTCCTTCATGTTCTTCAAAATTAACAGATTCTGGTGTTCATATAAAGTGCAGCAATCCGGATTGTCCCGAAGTTAACATTCAGAAGATTCTCTTCTGGGTTAAAGAATCCGCTGTTGAAAATATTTCTGAAGCAACAATAAGAAAACTTTTCGAACTCGGTCTTGTTAAATCAATATCTGATCTCTACTCGCTCAAAGCTGAATCTCTTGACATTCCCGGATTCGCAGAAAAGAAAACTGCCAACTTTATTTCGGAAATTTCAAAAAGCCGCAGAATGACGGCATCAGCCTTTATATCAAAACTAGGCATTCCTTTCGTTCAATCAAAAACCCTTGCAAAGCTTTCTATTCGTTCAATTGATGATTTCCTTTCATTTAATGACGAAACATATGTTGTCGGCAGAAATATAATCGAATGGAAAAACGATTCAGCCAACATGAGCTACTTTAATGAAATACTCGCGGCTATTGAAATCGTATCAATCGAAGAAAAAGAAACAAATGGAAAAATCTGCGCAACAGGCAAAGGTCCGCTTCCGCGCAATGAACTCGCAAAAAAAATTGCCGATGCCGGTTATGAATTCTCAGATGCCGTAACAAAAGATCTTTCAATTCTTCTGTGCGATGACGTTAATTCTTCGAGCTCAAAAATTGCAAAAGCCAGAAAGCTAGGCATTAAAATTATGACTTATGATGAATTCTTCAGCGCATAAAAAAAACCGGCATAAAGCCGGTTTTTTTTATCTGTATTGAATACTTAAACTACATATTAGATGCGATTGCCTTGGCAAATTCCGAGCACTTAAGAAGTTTTGCTCCTTCCATCTGACGCTCAAGATCATATGTAACAGTCTTCTGAAGAATGGTCTTTTCAAGCGATGAAATAATCAAATCAGCCGCTTCTGTCCAACCCATAAAACGGAACATCATTTCCCCTGAAAGAATCAGTGAACCAGGATTAACCTTGTCCTGATCTGCATATTTCGGAGCTGTTCCATGAGTTGCTTCAAATACTGCTTCACTCGCTCCGATATTGGCGCCCGGAGCAATTCCAAGACCGCCTACCTGAGCCGCAAGAGCGTCGGAAATATAATCTCCGTTGAGATTAGGAGTCGCAATGACTTCATACTCTTCAGGACGGAGAATAATCTGCTGAAACATAGCATC
>JAKJGA010000059.1 GCA_022704645.1 Spirochaetota bacterium | reverse complement strand
TGATGCAACGAAACAAATCCCGGAGAATCCGTCAAAGCTTTCCAAACTTATCAGCGATAGACATTACGGGGCAGGTTCTGACGGACTCATTTTAATTCTTCCATCCGATAAAGCCGATTTCAGAATGAGAATGTTCAACTCCGACGGAAGTGAAGCAGAAATGTGCGGCAACGGTATACGCTGTTTCGCAAAATATGTTTTCGACAATGGTCTGACTTCTTCAAAGGATTTGATCATCGAAACCAAGGCCGGAAACAAAGAAGTATTTCTTACAGTAAAGGACAATAAAGTTTCAAGCGTTACCGTAGACATGGGCATGCCTATTCTTGAACGTTCACACATTCCTATGATCGGCGAACACGGAAGCGTTATCGACGAAACGATTGAGCTTGAAGACTCTGTCAAATTCAACATCACTGCAGTATCAATGGGAAACCCTCATGCAGTAATATTTGTCGAAGATCTTGAAAATTTTCCGCTCGCTAAGTACGGGCAGATGATTGAAAACCATCCGCTTTTTCCTCACAAAACAAATGTCGAATTCGTCAAAGTTATAAGCAAAACTAAAATTGAACAGAGAACGTGGGAACGCGGTGCCGGAGAGACTCTTGCCTGCGGAACAGGCGCTTCAGCTGCGGTGGTAGCATCTCATTTAAACGATAAAACTTCCCGAAAAGCAACTGTCAAACTCAGAGGCGGAGATCTGAATATAGAATGGAATGATAAAAACGGACTGGTTTATATGACAGGTCCGGCTGTAGAAATATACAGGGGAGTATGGCCGCTGAATTAATATCTTGATTTCGTCTATATTATAATTTAGTATCAATTAATCGTTTCATTTGCAGTCGCCATTGCTCAAATATTTTTTGCCGGGGGTTGTGGTGAATACTCGCAAAATTTGGGCATGGATACTATTTTACTCTCCATTTGCCATTCCGTTTGCTGTTATGTCGGGATGGATAACCCAGAATCTGATTCTTGCTTCTTTTTTCGAAAACCTAAAAGCAATGTCTCCTGCAACTGCGCTGATATCTATACTTCTTTCAATGTCATTTGTTTGTTTAGAATTTAAAAAGAAAACCCTATCCCGAATTATACTAATACTTTCAATGCTGATACTTTTTCTCATTTTCTCCAGCCGGATCTTTAATTTTCCCGAAAATATAGAATTCGTGATAATTCCATCCTCTCTACTCGAAAAAATAGAAGGAGTAAATACCGGAGTAATTTCTTCATTAAGCTTCTGCATCCTACTGCAGATTAACTCAATCAGTCTGGTTAATAGTTTTTCGAAAATTAAAATTATGCGGACAATTTATCAGATATCGTGCCTTCTCACTTTTTTTACCGGATTTTTGATTTTTACAGGCTACATCTATGAAAATCCTCTATTGTCAGGATTCGTTTCCTTTCCGACCGGCATAAACTTTCTAGTTTTCGGATTAATTTTCTTTTTCAGCTCAGACAGATCATCAAAACCTCTAAAATATTTTTTCGATAAATCAACCGCATCCAGAATTCTATCAAACATTCTTCCCCTTCTGATTATTATGACTCTTCTACAGGGAATCATCTTAAAACTTAACATAACTTTTGATTTTAATCAGAATTATTTTACTGCGGCTACGCTGATTCTGGTAATCATTTTTGCTGTATCATCTGCATTCAGCATTTCATCGGAAGTCGGAAGAAAAATCGACAGACTAATGGAAGAACGGGAAAATGCAAAAAATGAATATATGAAAAGTGAGAAAAAGTACCGTTCTCTTGTCGAATCTCTCCGTGAAGGAATTATTCTATTGGACGCCAATTCTAAAATAATCTACGCTAATCCGTGCATCATCAAACTTCTCGGAAAAGAATCCGATGATTCAATAACCGGAAACGAGTTTATTAATTTCATAATTGATAAAGATGATTCTGTTTCTGATTTCAGAAAAATCATTGAAAACGGAATGGTTTCTATTTGTGAACTTCCTATCAAATCATTATCAGGCAGTCAGATTTATTCAAGCATCACAGTAGTTCCGATGATAGACTCTTCTGAAAAATTAACCGGGGTTTTGCTCGGTATTATGGATATAACAGATAAACGCAATACCGAAATTGAATTAAAGAAAACAATTGAAGACAAAAACACTTTGTTAAAAGAACTTTATCACCGCACAAAAAATAACATGCAGATAATATGCTCGATGATAAGACTCCACACAAGCGGTGTTTCGGATAATTCATTTGCGAAGATACTAAAAGAACTTGAAAGCAGAATTCTCTCGATGGCGCTTGTTCATCAGAAACTTTACGAATCAAATGATCTGTCGCAAATTGAATTAAAATCATACATAAAAGATCTTTTCCGTTTCATTGAATGCTACGAAATCAACAAACCAAAAATAATAATTGATATTCAGGAAAACATAATGCTTGATGTAGAAATGGCAGTTCCCATCGGGCTTATAGTTTCAGAACTCATTATTGATTCACAAAAACATGCATTTAAAGACACACCTAATCCTTCAATATTATTCAAAAGCAGCTTCAAAAAAAACCAGATCATGATTGATTATTCTGACAACGGATGCGGATTAAGTGATGATTTTTCTCTTGATAAAAGCGGTCAGCTCGGTCTGAAAATGGCTAAAAATATCGCAGAAAACCAGCTCAAGGGGACATTTGAAATTTCAGGCAAAAGCGGCTTTTTGTGCCGCCTGTCATTTATTCCGTAATCAGTTTGCCGGGGTTTCTTCTGACGGAGATTGTACAGAAGAAACATAAGTTTCCCAAAGTTTTCTGTTTGGAATTCCGTTTTCTGCAATAATAACTTCTTTTACAGAAGGAATGTTTTCAAGGATGGTCTGGCTCAGCGCTTTTCTAAAAGTTTCTTCTGAAGAAGGAATCACTTCAATATCATTTTTTATGATTTCCGATCTCACATCGATGACGCACTTGCCTTCATAAAACCATATGTTTCTGATCTTTCCTGTCATCGGAACAGCAAGACGCGTATTTTCAAAATTCGAACCGGCAAAAACGAAACTCACCAACTTATATGCAAAATCTGTATCGGAAGAACCTTTGTCGACAAGGCGTTTCTCTTTTAAAATTGACTTTCCGTCAAGACCGGACACATAAACATTAATTTCATCACGGGTATCTATCTGAGGAATTGAAGGTACCAGATCAAACGGGCTTCTGTCTACATGATAACAAATAAAAAGATAATCAAGCATTACAATAGAGAAAGCAAACAAGAGAATCTTTCTGTTGCGGCTGCGCGGATCACTGACGTTAAGATATTTATTATACAGATTAACAAAAGGAGAGCAAAGAAAATCAATCCATTGGTCGATTTTATCAGAATTAAACGTATAAACTTTTTTTATCTTATTCATGAAGAATCCTTTGTTGTTAAATGTATTATAAAGCCGCATTATTGCAGCAAAATCCGGACAACCGCTAATATTTTTGGCGACAATTAAATTGTCAAATATTAAATTGGCTCTATGGATCTCACGGAAATTCGTAATTATTGTATGAAAAAATCAGGGAGCACTGAAGATTTCCCTTTTGATTTTGATGTTCTTGCAATCAGAGTATCCGGAAAAATCTATCTTCTGACAGATATCAAAACTGCTCCTTTAAAAATTAATCTGAAATGCGATCCCGATAATGCATTATATCTAAGAGAACAATACAAAGACAAAATAATGCCGGGTCATCATATGAATAAAAAACACTGGAATACCGTAATCATCGACGGCAGCATCCCGGAAAACGAAATCTATAAAATGATAGACGAATCCTACTCCCTTGTCTACAAGGGGCTTAACCGGAAACAGCAGGAAAAAATCAATTCGGACAATAATATGGAGACTATATGAAAACCTATTTTCTGATTGCGGCGTTTGCAGTGCTTGCCGCGGTAATTCTGATAAACAGAAAACTCAACGAAAAAGCAAATCTTCTGATTTCCGATTCCGAACGCGACGAAATCGTACGAATATTTAATTCAATGCGGAAGGTTATGCTTTACCCGATAATAATCATTTTTCTGGCATATTTCATTTCTCAGGGATTCCTGAAACAATACATTATGATCATTAACTCGGCGACTATTGGTTTATTTCTTTTAACTGCGGGTCTTGCATATTTGTCTGCTATTTTAAAAATAAGAAAACTAACACTCCCGAAGAATTATCTTAAGCTTTTCGTATTAAGCAGAATCTCTCTATTTGCCGGCATGATAATTTTCGCCGCAATTATTTTTCTGCACGGCAAAATAAATTAAGAATAATGTTATATGTTCAAAAATGAAAATAATGACTGAAAAGATCCTTTCCTCCGACAAAGCTCATTCATGGCATCCTTTCACACAGATGAAACATCATTCACCTGTTGTGATAGACCGTGCTGAAGGCATTTTTCTTTTTACCCCTGAAGGCCGGAAAATCTACGATTCAGTTTCATCATGGTGGACTTCCCCGCTCGGCCATTGCAACAAAGAGATTCTTCAGGCAATAACTGATCAGGGACATGTTCTTGAACATGTCATGTTCGCGGGTTTTACCCATAAGCCTGCGGCTTTGCTTTTCGATTCCCTTCATGAAATACTTCCGGATTCGCTTTCAAGGTATTTCTTCACTGACAACGGCTCAACCGGAAATGAAGTCGCATTGAAAATGGCTTTTCAATTCTGGCAGAATAAAGACATTAATAAAAAAACAAAATTTATGATGATTGAAAACAGTTACCACGGTGATACACTTGGCGCAGTCAGCGTTGGCGGTGTTGACCTCTATCATAAAATTTTTCATCCCCTCATGTTTGAAACATATAAGGCAAAATCTCCTAACTGCTCAATCTGTCCGCACAGAAAATCAGAATTTACTTTTGATGCAAATGATACAGGCTGTTCGCTTGAATGCCTTGCTTCCGCAGAAAATATCATAAAAAATCATCACGAAGAAATTTGTGCTCTGATCATTGAACCGTTGATACAGGCCGCCGGAGGCATGATCATATATCCTGAAGCCTATCTCGAAAAGATAACTTCCCTTGCAAAAGAATATAATATTCTCGTAATTTTCGATGAAGTGGCTACCGGTTTCGGAAGAACAGGATCAATGTTCGCCATGAATAAAATCAATAGCCTTCCTGATATCGCAGTTTTTTCAAAAGCGCTGACAGGCGGATGGCTTCCTCTTTCGGTAACTGCCTCTACTGATGAAATATTTAATGCATTTTACGATGACGACCGTACAAAGACTCTTTTTCACGGTCACAGTTATACCGGCAATCCCATAGCCTGCTCAGCGGCAGTTAAAGCTCTTGAAATATACAAACGCGATAACTTTCCACAGTCTAATGAAAAAGCGATGTTCTTTTTTCACCGCTTGTTGAAAGCCTTATCTGAAAATGATTTCATTTCAGACATCAGATATCTTGGTTGGATAGGCGCAGTAGATCTTATAGACAAACAAGGCAATCCTCTTGATTCTGAAACAATGTCTGCAATTTATACAGAGTCCATTAAAAATGGAGTAATATTACGGCCTCTCGGAAATACGATTTACTGGTGGCTGCCGATTAACACTACCGAAGATCAGATCAATGAAATTATCAAGATAAGCATATCAACTGTAATCTCGGTGCTCAAATGAACAATTTCTTTGACAGAATCGCAAATGAACTCAAAATCATTACCGAAGAAGGAAACTTCCGTTCATTAAAAAAAATCTCCGACCGTCGAGGAAAGATCACCGAAAAAGACGGGAAATCCCTTTTAAATTTCTCATCGAATGATTATCTCGGCTTCTGCGATGACATCAAACTGCAGAAGGAATTTTATTCAGCGCTGGATTCAAATCCGTACAAATATTCTCCCGGAAGTTCTGCTTCAAGACTTCTCGGCGGAAACTTTGAACTCTATGACAAACTTGAAAATGAAATTGAAAGCTTATATCAAATTGACAACAGAAAAGCTCTTGTTTTCAACAGCGGCTATCACGCAAATCTCGGCATAATTCAGGCCTTATGCAAAAAAGGCGACTTGATTATTTCAGACAAGCTTAATCATGCTAGCATCATAGACGGAGCAAGATTATCTGAAGCTGAGTTTATCAGATATGCCCACAATGACCATGTCCATCTTGAAAAAATTCTTTCAGACAATCCTGACAGAAACAAACTCATTATAACAGAATCAGTTTTCAGCATGGATGGAGACTCTGCAGATATTGCCGGACTTTGCGAACTAAAGAAAAAGTATAATGCCATGCTTTATCTTGATGAGGCTCATTCATTCGGAGTATACGGAAGTAACGGCGGCGGAATGGCATCAGAATTAAACCTGTTATCACAGATTGATATTCTTGTAGCTACATTCGGAAAAGCTGCCGGCGGTGTCGGGGCTTTCATTTATGCTGAAAATAATATTATCGATTATCTCATCAACAAATGCCGATCATTCATATATTCTACGGCATTGCCCGTTGTTTAAATCAACTGGAATCTTTTTGCTTTAGGCGAAATTAAGAAATCGCAAAACCGGAGAAATCACCTCAGAAATATTTCAAATATATTATGTAACCGACTAAACACAGCCGGACTTCAAACATCCGGAAACAGTCATATCGTTCCAATTTTTGTCGGCAAAAGCTCTGATGCGGTTATGTTATCTTCTTTTCTGGAAAATGAATCCATAGCTGCTTTTGCTGTCAGACCACCTACAGTTCCTGTCGGAAGCTCTCGTTTGAGACTTTCTCTTTCTTCGGCATTTACAGAAACCGAAATCGAACATGCAGCCGATAAGATAATCGAAGCCGCAGGAAAAATATTATGATTTTTCACGAGTCTTTAAGTGGAAAAGATTCACTAATTGTATTTTTTACAGGATGGGGATGTGATGAAAACTGCACTTCTCATTTGATTTCTGATAATTATGACATTATCACTGTTTATGATTATTCCGACTTATCAAACGTATCTGTATTAACTTCAAAAATCCATAATTATAAAAAGACTCATCTTATTGCCTGGTCGTTCGGAGTAAAAACCGCACAGCAGATTTTATCAAAAGAATTATTTTCAAGAAAAATAGCCGTTAACGGAACAATTGATCTTATCGATAAAAACTTCGGCATCCTGCCTGAAATCTTCGCACGCACTCGTAATAGCCTCTCAGAAGAAAATCTTATCCGCTTCTATAAAAACATGACTCTCGATCACTTCTCTTTTTTTGATTCAAATAGACCGCTAAGAAGTTTTTCATCAATCAAAAATGAGCTGTCCCTTCTTGACAAATTTCCGGATAAATGCGATTATAGTTTCTATGATGAGGCATTTGTTTCTTCGAGGGATTTGATAATTCCTTCAGCAAATCAAAACTCATTCTGGCATACTAAATGCGGAATCAAATCAATGAAGCTTGACGCACCGCATTATCCTTTTTATCTATGGAACAAATGGGAAAACATATTGAATGAATGAAATTGATAAAAACATTATTTCAGGAAATTTCAGCCGGTGCATACCGGACTACAATGCCCATGCTCATGTTCAGAAAATAATGGCGCAAAAACTTGAGACTCTCATTTTTGATAATTTCAATTTTAAAACAGACGGCATTCTTGAAGCCGGATGCGGTACAGGCTTTCTTACAGAAATATTATTAAAAAGAAAAAAGAAAAATATTACTGCAGTTGATATTGCCGATTGCTTTACGTGCATGAAAGAACTTTCGACAGCATATAACACTGAAATAAATTTTGTGCGCAATGATATAGAAGAATTTATGAAGGCAACACGGGACACATACTCCGCTTTTTTTTCCAATGCCGCTTTTCAATGGATGCATGACATGCCATCCCTTCTTCTTAACTTTTCTGCTCACTTAACAACAAACGGAATGCTCGCATTTTCGACATTCGGCCCTGATAATCTCTTCCAGGTACGCAATCTGACTAAAATCGGGCTTCACTATAAATCGAAAGGAGAAATAGCTGAAATTCTCTGCGATAATTACAGAATCATTCACATTTCAGAAGAAACTGAAACAATTTACTTTAACACACCTTTTGAAGTATTGAAGCACTTCAAGGAAACTGGAACAAATTACGTAAAAGAAAAAGTTATGAGCAAATCAGAAATTGAAAAATTCGTATATGACTACGAAGCTGCTTTTTCAGAAAATGATAAATTTCCTCTGACATATAATCCGATGTATTTTGTAGCAGAAAAAAAATGAAAGATAATGTATTCTTTGTGACAGGTTCAGATACGGGGGTGGGCAAAACACTAGCATCAGGAATTCTTGCCCGTGAACTGAAAAAAAAAGGAGTAAAGGTAATTACACAGAAACCTGTGCAGACAGGTTCTTCTTTTCCGGCCGAAGATATAATTGAACATAGAAAAATAATGGATATCAATTTAACTGATGACGATCTCGAAGGAAAAACATCTACTTTTGTTTTTTCTTTTCCAGCCTCTCCGCATCTCTCAGCAGAAATAGACGGCAAGCAAATTGATGTTTCTGTAATCAAATTTCATACAAAGTATCTATCAGAAAAATACGACATAGTTATCCAGGAAGGTGCAGGCGGACTGATGGTTCCCATGACAAGAAATTTTCTGACAATAGATTACATTGCAGAAAACAATTTCCCTGTTATTTTTGTAACTAACTCCGAGCTCGGAAGTATCAACCGCTCACTTTTGTCACTCGAAGCAATAAAAATGAGAAAACTGAGACTCAAAGCAATAATTTATAATGAGTTTGATAAAACTGACAGCCGTATAACAAATGATACAGGAAAAATTATTTTTGAATTTGCGGATAAACTATTTAAGGATTTGTCTTTCATCAAAATTAACAAAGACCTCATGGATTCCGGCAAAAATAATATTTCCGCCGAAATCCCGAAAATCTTTAGTTTTTAAAATCAAATATCATCAGCCTTTATTTTTACGCCGAATTTTTTCAAAAGATTGTTCGATGCTATTTCAAGCTGTATCAAAGCTATGTTATAATTAACTTTAGCCCGTAAAGCAGCCTGACGGCTGTCAGTTCTTGCATCAAGTGCAGTTTTTACAGTAACAGCGCTGAAACGTCCTCTTCTCAAATTTGCAAGAAGCAGACGGTAATATTCTTCACTCTGAATACGTGCCCTTTCCATCGCCTTCATGACATTATAAGCCGCGTCAACATTTTCTATCTTATTCTTAACATCATTACGAACGTCTTTCTCATTTTTTTGAAGAGCTATTTTCGCCTGTTCGTACTTATATTTTGAGTCCCTCATGTTTGTCTTTTGTTCAGTGTCACCCAAAGGATAACTCATTGTAACTCCCGCCTCAACTGTCGGATATTTCACAGAAAAAGCATCTGAATATGCCGGAGAAAATTCATCCATTGCCGTTGACTTAACTGTAACTCCGGCTTTGAGAGAAGGAGCCTCCGAATTCTCATAGATTCCCATCTGAAGCTTTGCGTTTTCAACACCAAGCTTTGCAGATATATAATCGTATCTCTGAGACAATGCAAGTGCGAGATAGTCTTCTTCCTTAAATGAAGGCGGAGCATCACAAAGAACTACATTCCCCATCTTCGCCTCGTCCACTTCCTGATTTAGAGCTGCGAGAAGCGTTCTAACGCTTTCTTTATATGTCTGATTGCTCATTTCCATAGAAGCTTCGGCATTTGCAACAAGGGCATTATAATAATTTAGATCGAATCTTTCTGCAAGACCCAGATTTACGTTTGTCGCAACTATATTTCTGACTTTTTTAGTTTCGTCGAGTTTGATTTTTGAATTATCATAATCCGATTTAGCTACAACAAAAGTCCAGTAATCAACTATGGCAGAAA
>JAKJGA010000058.1 GCA_022704645.1 Spirochaetota bacterium | reverse complement strand
CTTAATTCTTTGAGCTTCACCGCCGGAAAGAGTCAATGCACTTTGTCCGAGTTTAATATATCCGAGTCCGATTTTTTTCATTGCGGATAATGTTTTGATAACTGTAATATCATCAGAAAAAAATGATAAAGCTTCATCAATACTCATTTCAAGAATATCCGAAATAGACTTTTCTTTGTATTTAATCTTTAAAATTCTATCATTATATCTTTTCCCTCCGCATTCCGGGCATGTGATCCACATATCGGGCATAAAGCCCATCTCGATCTTTTTTTGACCTGAGCCTCCGCAAGAATTACAAGCACCGCCGCGGCTGTTGAAACTGAACAGATTTTCAGTTAATTTATTCTTTTTTGCCTCATCAGTTTTTGAAAATAATTTTCTGATTTCATCAAAAACTCCTGTATATGTTGCCGGATTCGAACGCGGAGTTCTTCCTATCGGATTCTGATTGATAAATATAACATTCTGTATATGTTCGAATCCTTCTATTAAATCATATTCTCCTTTGATAATTGTTCCGTGTTTGCAAAAATGATCAAATACCGGTACAAGAGTTTTTGTCACAAGACTGCTTTTACCTGAACCGCTTCTTCCTATGACGCAGGTTAGTTTTCCGATCGGAAATTCTGCTGTGATTGACTTAAGATTATTTTTTCTCGCGCCTGTAATCCGAATACAATTGTTTTGATCTAATTTATCTTTTACGGATCTTTTTTCAGATCGTGGTAATAAATATTTTCCTGTTACAGAATTGATGTTTCTCATCAATTCTTCAGGTGTTCCTTTTGCAATAATATTACCACCATCGCATCCGGCACCGGGTCCGAAATCAATTATGTAATCTGCTTCTTTGATGACTTCAGTGTTATGTTCAACAACGATTACAGTATTTCCCGAATCGCGGATTTTTTTCATGGAATTAATAATATTTGAATAATCTCCCGCATGTAGTCCTGATGTAGGTTCATCGAGAATGTAAAGCAGATCTGAAAGACCACAACCGAATTGTGAAGCAAGTTTAAGTCTCTGCCCTTCACCTCCTGATAAAGTTGATACACTTCTTCCTACTTGAAGATAATTAAGCCCGACTTCTCTTAGAGCTTCTGCCCGGGTTTTAATTCCTTTAATTATGTCTTCGCAAAGAACTTCTTCTTCGGGTGATAAAATTGCATGCAAAGATTCAGTCCAATCATACAAAGAATCAATTGAAAGCAAATCGAGTTCGGGGAATCTTTTTTTGCCTGCCGTAACGAAACGCGCTTCAGCATTGAGTTTTTCTCCTTTGCATTCGGGACATTCTTTTTCCTCCATGAACTGCAAATAGAAATCTGCTGAAATTTTTCCATGTGAAGAGCGGAAAAGTCTATTAATATGAGAGACAGCTCCTTCGGCAGGTTTGCAAATTTCACCGGATCTTCCGTTTGAGCTTTTATATGATAGTGTTGCTTTCTCTCCGTTTGTTCCGTATAGAGCTTTGTGCTTGAAATCAGACGGAAGATTTGTCCACGGTAATTCAAGATCAACATTCATACTTTGTGCAAGTGCAATGATTTCTCCCTTCATCCAGTTTGCACTCGGTTTATTGATAAATTTTCTCATGTCGCCCCACCACGCAGAAGCTCCGTCAAGAATAGATTTATCAGGATGTTCTATGATGAGATTTTCTGATACTTCGATTTTTCTACCGCTTCCGCCGCATTCCCGGCATACAGCTTCGGGATTATTCAGGCTGAAAAATGAGGGAGTCAGATCAAAAAAAGATTTTCCGCAATGATAGCAATGATTCCGTGTATGAAGAATAAATTCCTGATTATCCTTAGTTCGCAGTTTTAATGCTCCGTTTTCAATTTTTAGAATATCTTCTATTGTTTCGATGAAAGAGTTTTTTTCTTGATTATCTAAAACAGCACCAATCAGGACTCCTTTTTTAACAGAATGAATTTCAAATTCTGTTTTTCTGCGTATTGAATAAATAATTTCAGCGATTTGCCTCGGAGTTTTTGGTTCTACTGCTTTTCCGCACGAAGGACAATGTCTGATTCCGATACGTGAAAAGAATAGCCGTAGATAATCACTGATTTCTGAATAAGTTCCTACTGTTGAACGCGAATTGCGCTGAACAGATTTTTGCTCTACGGCTATTGCAGGAGGAAGATTTTCAATTTTGTCAAAAGAAGGTCTTTCAAATTGCTTAAAAGAAATTCTTGCAGATGTAGAAAGGCTGTCCATGAATCTTCTGCTGCTTTCAGCAAAAATCGTATCAAAAGCGAGAGAAGATTTGCCGCTTCCGCTAAGTCCGGTGAAAACAGTTATCTGCTTTTTTGGGATATTAATAGAAACATTTTTCAGATTGTTTTCGCATGCACCGGATATTTTAATAAAATTTATGTCTGATGATGAACCGGTCTTTTTTTCTGCCTTAACAGAAGGCTTGATTAGGTTTTTCTCATTTTTGAATTCGTAAAGATTTTCAAGACGGCGAAAATCAGAATCAATAGTCTGTTTAGCTTTTGTGTCAGTAAAAGAATCTTCGTACCACTCTCCCCAGTGATTAATCCAATCAGGAAGAAAAAAATCTTTAACTCTGTATTCTGAAGGAATATACGGAATTAAATCTATTACTGGAGATTTATCAAAAGCATCAGTATCATTTATCTCAATTGCTGCAGCTTTAAGATCAATTTTGATTACTTTGCATGTAGTTACTGCAATCGGATTTGGTCTCACGGGTGAGCGTGAAGCAAAAATACCTGTTCGCGGAGCTTTCTCATAAGGCGGATCACACTGGGTTATTTTTCGATATTTTTCAGAATCAAAGCGGCTAAAATACCAGAGAACCCTGATATGTGAATGAGCTGAGATTTTATTCACAATTTTTAAATAATCATTCGAAATTCTGATTCTGCAAAATCCCGGTCCTTTTTCGATTTTTCCTATAACTTTCAGACTGCAGGATTTCAAGGCTGATTTTTCAATATTGGAAGATATTTGATAGTTATCCACTTTTACAAAAGAAAGAAAATCATTAGAAGTTAATTTGCCTTCTATCAGACAATTTTTTACTCTGTCTTCAATCGGAAAATAAGGTTTAATGTCAAAAATTGAAAATTTACCGTAAAGATTACCTTCTGTTTCAATTACTCCGGTAGTTGAATTGATCGAAAGAATCTTCATGACGTTTTCTTTTATGTCTGCATGAGGGACTGCTTTAATTTCATCATCCGCAGTGTTCACTTTAGAAAATACTAATATGTGGCTGAATTTTTCAAGATGAATAAGTGCCGGAATATACTCTTCATAAACAGAAATTTTGACGCAGTTATTCTGTCCGTTAGCGGAAGCTACCGCACGGATTACATAGTTATCCATTTTTCCTCTCTTTGGTTTATATTGAACTTAATTATTAATTGTGTTTCATTCTATTTATCAGCTGGAGCAAATATTTCAACCTCGGTTAATCCGGTTGATTCATCATAACAATCTTCAGAATATATTTCAAAACATGAGCCTTCGGCCGGTTTGCATTTTTTTTCCTGAAAAGAATTTCTGAAGACATAGTTCCAAGCCTCTGAATATTCATCTTCTTTCAGTTTAAAACAGCAGACCAGATATTTGCATTGCGGAATTGTCAGTATTCCCGCAATGCCGGAAGCTTTTGTACCTTGAGGAACAATTATTCCGCATGAAATCCGGAGTCTGCTTTCATCAGTAATTTCCGGTGAATCATGATAAATAATAACCTGTTTCATTCCTTTTACTGCAAATCCTCTAGGTTCTGCCCATGATAATATGCGCCTGTAGAGTGAATGAAACAGATCCGCATCTCCTTTATATTTTCCTGTATATCTGACATAAGCAATTGTCATCTCCGGAATAATCCGCAATTCTGATTTAACGGGATGTACATTATCATTCCGCAATTCAGTAATATCAGAATAATCCGATTTAATTATAAAGTCTTGATGTATCTTGCTGTTTTCTGCTTTTTTCCAATTGCTTGCAGAAATTCCGAAATGTTTTTTGAAGGCTCTTGAAAATGTTGCAGAGTCATTGAATCCGCAGCAAAAAGCTATATCTGTCAGATTTTTCTTGTCTGTTAGAAGAAGGAGAGTTGCTGCTTTTTCAATTCTGAGTCTTAAGATAAATCCATAAAGAGTTTCACCTGTAAAAGCGCTGAAAATTCTGTGGAAATGGAATTTTGACATTCCGGCCTGGCGTGAAAGAATTTCAAGAGATAAGGGAGAGTCAAGGTTAGACTCGATATAATCTGTAATAGCATTGATTTTTTGGAGATATGTATTTGAAGGCATATAATTCTCGATTAAATATCTTATAAAGCAATTACATTTTAGTTAAATGTTTAATCAAGATAATTTTGCAGTAAAAATAAGCTTTGATTATGAAATTAAATCAGATTTAAAAGAATAACATTAAACAGAGAGTATAAAAAATCATTTGACGAAAAATGACCTCTTTATAGCCTTAAAATAATGTGAAATGAATCGGAGGAAAGATGAAAGTATATAAAGAATCGGATACAAATTTGTCCCTTCTTAAAGGGAAAAAAGTTGCCGTGATAGGTTACGGAAGCCAGGGTTATGGTCACTCTAATAACCTGAAGGATTCAGGAGTTGATGTTTGTGTCGGACTCAGAAAAGGCAGTCCTTCATGGAAAAAAGTTGAATCAGCCGGAATCAAGCCTATGGAAGTTGCAGAAGCCGTAAAATGGGCGGACATGATAATGATCCTTGTTCCGGACGAAACTCAGGGTTCACTTTACGATAAAGAAATTAAACCGAATATTACTGCAGGAAAAATGCTGATGTTTGCTCATGGATTCAACATCCATTACGGACAGATTTCGCCTTCTTCTGATATTGACGTTGTTATGGTTGCTCCTAAAGGGCCAGGCCACATGGTAAGAGCTGAATATCAGAAAGGTGCAGGCGTACCTTGCCTTGTTGCGATTCACCAGAATTCAACAGGAAAAGCACTTGATCTTGCGCTTGCTTATGCAGCAGGTATCGGCGGTGCAAGAGCCGGCGTTATTGAAACTACTTTCAAAGATGAAACAGAAACTGACCTTTTCGGAGAGCAGGCTGTTCTTTGCGGCGGTGTTACAAGCCTTATGAAAGCAGGTTTTGAAACACTTACTGAAGCAGGTTATCCTGAAGAAATGGCTTATTTCGAGTGTATTCACGAAATGAAACTCATCGTTGACCTCATTTATGAGGGCGGTTTTACAAATATGCGTTATTCAATTTCTAACACTGCTGAGTATGGAGATTATGTAACAGGACCTTTCGTTATCGGACCTGAAGTTAAGGAAAGAATGAAAGAATCCCTTAGAAGAATTCAGGAAGGGGAATTTGCCCGCGACTGGATGCTTGAAAATCAGACTAAATGCGCTTCTTTCAAATCAAAGAGAAATATATGGATGCAGCATCCGATTGAAAAAGTCGGAAAGGTTCTTCGTTCACTTATGCCTTGGATTGAAAAATCAAAAATTGTTGACCAGACCAGAAACTGATTTTACATCACGAAGATAAAACGACCGCCGAAAGGCGGTTGTTTTATTTAGCGCAATTCCTTGAACTTATAATTATTCATAATACTGCCAATGTTGAAACTGTATTTTGTACTTGTAAAAAATGCAAGACAGATTAAACATGAAATACGGATTGAACAAAATGAAAGTAAAACATTCTCTTTTGAGCGTTACCCAGAAAGCACTGTCTGAATCCTTCGGGGTTGATATGATGGTAACTCTTTCCAGGATTCTGATACCGAATTATGATGTTTATCAGAGAACAGGATTTCCTGAAAATATTCCCATTCCCTCCAGAGACGCTGCCGCACAGATCGTTCGTGATATGGCTGCGCTTGAGCTATTTCCGATTTTTGTAAATCTTCTGATAAAAATTTCAACAGAAGGATACATGGGGCGGCGGTATCAGATTCATAATCTTCGTGATATTATTCGCGAAATGCATAACAGCGGCCTGGTTTACGATCAGGTTAATAATACATTTGTTGAAGATGTTAAAATTGCAAAAACCCCTAACTGGGGTGTATTGAGAAACGGTTCTGATTATGTAATATCGATGCTTCGTCTTGATATTGTCGGAAATACAGAACTTGTCCGCAAATATTCAAAAACATTAATCGAGTCTACTTATTCGGATCTTCGGCAAATTGTCGAAATGGCTTCCGATAGACGAAACGGACGTATATGGAGCTGGGAAGGAGACGGAGGTATAATTGCATTTTATTTCGGTAACAGAAATAAGTTTGCGACTCTTTGCGGAATAGAAATAGTAAATCAGCTGTATATGTATAATTTAAAGCAGTGCCGTCTTGATTCTCCATTGAAAGTCAGAATTGCTATTCATAACGGCGCTTGTCAGTATACTAATAATCCGGAATCATTGAAAAAACTTGAGATAGTTAAAAAAGTAACAGAAGCAGAAGCTAATTTCACCAAACCAAATACTTTGACAATAACAGATTCTGTTCACCTGTCTCTTCCTTCAACATTAACCGCAAGATTTACAAAAAATGCCTTTGATAACGGCACAATTTATTACCGATATGAAATTAGAACGGAGGAATGATGTTAATCTATCTTGTGAGTGATAACGCTAAACTTTCTCCGTTCAAAGACGCGAAGAAAGATAAGCCGGTAATATTTTCTTATAAAGAGATTAAGCAGGAATATCAGCGGATTGAGCCTGAGTCAATTTTGTATTTTGATATATCTGCAATGAAAGAAGCTGATTTTAAAAAGATAATAAAACAGTTTTCAGTTAGAAAAGATATCCGTTACGGAATAATAGATTCAAAAACAGCTTTTGCTGATATTGCTCATTTCTTTCACATGGGATTTTCTGATTATATCGGCAAAGAACTTCTTAAAACGGGAGTTTCCGTAAAGAGACTCACTAATATTGAAAATTTTTCAGAAATAGATAAAAACGAAGCTAAGGAAACGGCTTTATTATTAAAGCATAAACCTGCGTTGAACGGGTGGAAGGATGTTAAATCCGGATCAGAATATACCTTCTTTTTCATTTTTATTCAGCTTGATAACCAGAAAGAGTTGAAAGGGTATTTCAGCGGTAACAGTTTTCACGGATTTAGACAGAAATTTCATGACATCATCGAAAGGAAAAGCAAGTCTATTGACGGAAAAATATGGATGTGGGAGGACTTCGGGGGACTGATTCTTGTTCCTTTTGACGGAAAGCAAAACAATATTATTGAATTTATTTTCAGATTGTATCTTGATAAGATTTTCTTATATGCAGACGAAATGCAAATGGATGAAGTTACTCTATCCATTAAAACGGTAATTCATATGGGAAATACTGTTTATAAGAATAGAGGAAACACTGGCACAGTAATTGCGGATTCAGTAAATTCAATTTATCATATAGGATATAAATTTGCGGAACCGGATTCGTTCCTTATAACTGAAGAGGTCAAAGAGTTTATTCCTGAGTATTTAATATCGTATTTCAAAGAAGCGGGAGAATATGAAGGTCGTCAGCTTTTTCGCATGAGAAAATTCCTGTAGATTTCTGCATATAAGCCGGTATAACCTCTTTTATTGAGATGAAATTAATACTTGCAATATAAACTGCCTCCTAAAAAATTGTACAGCCTTTCTGCTAAAAGCTGAACGCATTTTAGCACCGGTTTTTAATTAAACCATTAGACCTCATTGGGGTCAATATTCCACAGGAAGGAGGACAATCTGTGAGAAATTACGAATTTACCGTGATCATCAGATCCGGCAAAGTAGAAGAGGGCAAAAACGCTCTCAAAGAAATTCTAACAAAATGTGAAGCAAATGTCGTATCTGAAGAGGATTGGGGACTAAGACGCCTTGCCTACGAAATCGACGAGCTCAAAGAAGCTTACTACAGCCATTCAATTCTTGAGGCAACTCCTGATAAAGTAGCTAAGATTTCCGCATTACTAAGACTAAATACAGTATTTTTGCGTTTCTTGTTCGTCGTTCAGGAAAAGAAAACCGCATAAAGGAAGGTTGATATGGCAAATGATATCAACAGAGTATGTCTTGTAGGAAGATTTACAAGAGATCCGGAGCTGAAATTTACTCCGACAAATACTCCTATTGCCAATTTTTCACTTGCGAATAACCGCACTTATGTCGGTCAAAACAGCGAAAAGAAAGAACAGGTTTCTTTCTTCAACTGTATCGCCTGGGGAAAAACAGGGCAAATAATCTCTCAATATTTCAAGAAAGGCCAGAGAATTATTATTGAGGGAAGACTTCAGCAGAGGTCATGGGATGACAAAGACGGAAATAAGCGTTCAACCGTTGAAGTCGTTGTTGAAAATTTTCAGTTTCTTGATGCACCGTCATCGGATAAAGCGCAGTCGGGCGCGAAACCGCAGGAAGTGGACAATTTCCCTGATTACAGAAATGATTCCATTCCCGATTCGCCTTCGTTCAGCGATGATGACATTCCATTTTAATTTATTAGGAGAACAAAATGTCTGAAGATATTAAAGATGTCGAAAGCAGTGAAGATGTAGCTGCAGCAATGACCGGTCTTGAAAGAGACGACAGCTTTGCAAGAGCTTTTAAGGATAAAGACGGCGGAAGAGGAAGAAATTCCCGTTTTAAGAAAAAAGTGTGCAAGTTCTGCCACAACAAAGATATGGTAATCGATTATAAAAAATCCGACATCCTCGAGAAATTTCTTACTGAAAGAGGAAAAATTCTTCCTAGAAGAATTACCGGAACATGCGCGAAACATCAGAGACACATTGCTCTTGAAGTAAAACGTGCAAGAATGATAGCGCTTCTTCCTTTCGTGGTGAAGTTCTAATATGATGCTTTTGATTAGCGCGGCAATTATGATTGCTACTGCTGTTTCCGTTTTTAAAATGGGAAAGTATTCCGCGCTGTGGCTTTTGCCGCTTTCAGTGCTGATGATTTATTTCAGCATTGGATATATTGATATTTTGGTGATTAATTTGTCGGCACTTGCAATCGGAAGTATAACCGGTTTTGCTTACCGTTCAAAAAGGTCGGTTCAGTTTATTGTTTTGACTTCTGTGTTTCTGGTTTTCGGGATTTTTGCAGCTGATTATCTGTATGAGACTAATTATATGGGTGCGAGTCTTGCAAATGAAGCAAAAACTGCTGTTCAGAGTTTTTTGGATAGCGGAAGAATAGACGATAAGCAAAAAGCGGAATTTGCCGAACAGTATAAATTCGTTATGGAAATTATGAAGGATTTGGTTCCTTTTATGATTTTTGTTTCAGCTCTTATGATATCTTTTGCGGGTTTTTCAATTCTCGATTTGATTTTCAAAAGAATTCTGAAAGCAGAAAACTCTATAAAAGGAATAGAGAATTTTAAAGTCAATGAGTGGCTTGTATTTGTAGTAATATTTTCTATAGCTCTTATAGTCTTTGATAAAGAAGGAAATTTTTATCCTGCCAAGACGGTTGGGAAAAACATCCTTTTAGTGATGACTGTAGTGTATTTCATACAGTCGCTCGGGATCTTAAAATTTGTACTGATGAAAAAGAGAATTCCGGTTTTTATCATGCCGTTGTTTTTGCTCGGCATGGCAATTTTCAGTTTTCAGGTATTCGGTTTCGTTGTCATGTTTTTGGCCGGAATCGGACTTCTGGATATATGGGCCGATTTTCGAAAGTTTTCACCTGAAAGCATCAAAAGTGATAAAAAAGAGAATTGATATTAAATAATGGAGTTAAGAGATGAAAGTAATTCTTCAGAAAGACGTTTCTAATCTCGGCGACGCCGGTGATATAAGAGAAGTAGCAGACGGCTACGCACGCAATTTTCTTCTTCCTAAAAAACTTGTTATCGCTTACAGCGAAGCAAACGGAAGAACAATTGCTCATCAGAAACATCTGATTAAAGTTAAAAAAGAAAAACGTAAAAAAGAAAGTGAAAAAGTTGCCGATCAGCTTAAGACTGTATCTCTTTCGTTTCAGACAAAAGCGGGAGA
>JAKJGA010000278.1 GCA_022704645.1 Spirochaetota bacterium | reverse complement strand
CTTTTGATCTTTTCGCATGAGACCATGCGAAAACCGGATAAAGGGCGCGGAAAGCCCTTTTGAATTAGCCCGCATTGCGGGCAATTTCTTCATAAAAAAGTCTTGATAATCTCTCATAATATCCGATGATTAACCGATGAAACTATTTCTGATTTTTCTGATGCTCATACCGTTTTCGCTTTTCCCCGGAAAGCGAGAGGATATAGTTTCAACTGCTAAAAAATATATCGGCGTCAGGTATAAGTCGAAAAAATACGGTAATTATGTTTTCGATTGTTCGGGTTTCGTCGCTTACGTCTTTTCAAAAAATCAGATAAATCTTCCAAGAAGCAGTGATATTCAATACGAGAAAGCTGTTAAAGTTCCGGCTGATAAAGCCAAAGAGGGCGATCTTGTCTTTTTCAAAATACGAAAAAATAAAATATCACATGTCGGTATTTATCTCGGAGACGGAACCTTTATTCATTCGCCCAGCACCGGAAAGAGAATTTGCATTGAAAAGATAAATCAGGCATACTGGAAAAAGCGCTTTGCAGGTTTTGCAACTTTCATAGAAAAATAGCAGATTTGTTTTTGTTGTAGAATAGAAGGGGGATGTATGGCAAGAGAAGAATTTAATATGCCGCTTAAGATATCAAGGTGGGAAGTTATTGATGAACTTGCAATGCTGAGCAACAAACTTTCTCCGGCGCAGAAGGAAAAAATAGAAACAGGAATCCGCGCGCTTGTAAAACAGATTCTTTCAGAGAAGGAAGAGCGAGCTCTTCCGACAGGAAAACTAAAAGACAGAGACGGCGATGATGACGCGGTTGAAAAAGCTTACATCGGCATTGAATCAAAAATCGCAAAAATGAAAAAACCAACGGGCAGTACCATTTCGATAACAGAAGGTCCTAATGACGCATATTTTATACTTAATGTAAACAGCCGCACTAAGAGTTTTACCATTGAAGAAATGCGTAAAATGGTGAAAATTGCACAGTCATCAGATGATCTTCAGAAAACTTCAAAGGAACTTTTCCGCTGGTTTGAAAATGTCAGAAAGGATGTTATTTTTGATCTGGAACTATCGCGTACCGATGTTAAAGTGCCGGAAATAATTTTATTTCTAAAAAGCCGTTATGCAGTAAAACAGAAATAGAAATATATTAAAAAGCTGTCTGTAAATAATCCGCCTGAATGTATTTTGCAGTCATTTCGGCGGAAGATATTTCATATATTCTTTTCTACCGAGTTTGTTGAGAGTATAGATTCCCTTTTCAGGATGATCAAACCAGCCGTAATAATTTCTGTGCAAAATCATCTGCGCTTTTCTGGTTTCAATGCCTATTTCGTTCATATCCTTCGGCGCGGCTTTTTTATGTTTTTTCAGAAAAGCTGCTATTTTAACGCATGATTCGCGGTATGCAGTCATGAGTTTTTTTCTTGTGGATCCGCCCGTGTTTCCGTCGAAGCTTCTTGATTCAAATTCGGTGATGATTGCACGGCGGTGCTTCATGTTTGCAGAACGGCTCTTTTTTGAATCAAAATCAGCCGGATGAAAAACTATCTGAACGTTTCCGTTTTCAGAAACAAAAATCAAGCCTGCGTTAAGCCTGCGAAGAAGAGTTTTTGCAGATTTCCATTTTGAACTTTTAAAATAATTGTCAGGAAGAGGCAGAGCCGCGTAGACTGAATCGCATTTTTTCTGTCTGTCCGCAATCTGAAAAATGAGTTCAAGATTAAAGGAAAGTTTCAGTTCAACTATAATTATTTCATTATTTTTCATGGCGACCAGGTCGCATGATTTGACTTCCGCTTTGACGGAATATCCCGCTCTTTCAAGGAAGCTTTTTACGGGCTGATAGAGGTCGGTTTCTTTTATTTTCATGTTTTGTGTAAATGCCGAAAGTTTTAAATCATTTAAATATTTTGTCTCATAAAATCAAGCTAAAATGAATAATATCTCTTGAATTAATTATTGATATAATATTTTATGTTCTGATTTATAATGGGGGATTATGAAAACTGGTTTTAAAAAAATAAAAAATATGTTATATCTTCTACTGCTTTCATTAATAGCATTTTCTGTTTCGTGCGGCGGATCTTC
>JAKJGA010000057.1 GCA_022704645.1 Spirochaetota bacterium | reverse complement strand
GCAGAAAAGAGTAGGTTATGCCGGTCTTGATGTTTATGAGGAAGAAAGCGATTACTTTTTTGAAGATTACTCAGACAGTGTGATTGATGATGATATTCTGGCGCGGCTTCTTACGTTTCCGAATGTGCTTATAACTGCTCATCAGGCTTTTTTTACAAAAGAAGCTCTGGAAAATATTGCCAGGACAACAATGGACAATATCAAAAAATATTTTGAAGAAGGTATTCTTCCGAATGAAATATGCTATAGATGCGGCCAGGGAACATCATCGTGCTCAAAAATAAAAACCGGACGGTGTTTTTAGGGCAATTCGTGCTTGACACTCGTTTTTGGTGTAAGTAGTTATATTGGATTGATTATTTTTCTGACTCTATATAAAATCGAACAATATTTTGGTGCGGTATGGCAGATATTAAAAAAAAGCGTTTCATGATTCCTATAAGCTTAAAGATGATATTCATCATCTCGCTTGTTATTATTCTCTCTTTTTCGCTTTTGACGTATATTTCAACATATCTATTTACTTCAGACAGTGAACGAAATATTGAGAGTAACACGATACAGAATGCGAATCTTATTTCACAAAAGGTTAAATCAGATTTTCTTTCGGTTATAGAAAAAAGTAAAATAGCGATTCTTGCTGTAAAGGAAGATCGCAGCAGCAATTCTTCCGGTAAAAACCTTCCGGATCAGGAAAATGATTCAGCGCTTTTTTCTTCTCTTCTTTTCAAAAGAGATCCGAATATGATTTATATCGGAATACTTAGTAAAGAAAAGAGTTCAGTCAAGGAAACAAAGAAGCTTTACAATGAAATATTTCTGGCAGATGCCGGACTTGATTCTGATATTTTTTCAAAGATACTGGATTCCGAAAAAGAAAGTGTTTTCAGTTCGATTAATGGTGCGGATTTTGCCCTGAATCTTTCTTCCTATTTTGGAAGAGGTGTAATAGGAATAATTATTCCATATGAATCGGACAGCCGAGCCGCTATGTGTATGATGGTTTCAACTGATAAAATTTATGATGCAGTAAAATCGCCTGATCTTATCAAATCATTTCTTGTAAACGGAAAGGGAGAGCTTCTTGCTCATTATGATAAAAAAATGGTCATCGAAAACAATTCCGTTGCGGATCTCCCGATTGTCAAGAGGATGACATCAAGCAGCATTAATGCGGAAAAAATCGAGTACATTGATTCCAGTTCAAAAACATGGATTGGTGCTTATAACAAAACGGGTTTTTCCGATACCGGAGTTATTTCGATAGTTTCGAAAGATCAGGCATTCGGAATGGTCCGCAAACTTCAGCGCCAGACGATTCTGATTGCCATCATCGTGCTTAATCTTGCAATTCTGTTTATCTACTTTTTTTCTAAGACAATAACCAAGCCTATCCGCAAACTTGTATCTATTTCAAACGAAATAAGAAATGGTAAATTTGACATTTCTGTAAAATCGAAATCCCGCGACGAAATTGGTATTCTTTCTGAATCTTTTGAAGATATGGCAAGGGGACTTGCCGAACGTGAAAAAATGAAAGATGCTTTCGGTAAATTTGTGAACAAAGAAATCGCTGATATGATTCTTAAAAATGAACTTAAGCTGGGCGGAGAAAGAAAAACCGCAGCAGTCTTTTTTTCGGATATACGTTCTTTTACTTCTATTTCTGAAAATCTTCAGCCGGAAGAAGTCGTTGATTTTTTAAATGAGTATATGAGTCTCATGGTTGAATGCGTAAATCAGACAAACGGAGTTGTTGATAAATTTATCGGCGATGCGATAATGGCAGTTTGGGGAACTCCTATTTCCAGGGGAAATGATACTGCGAATGCGGTTGAGAGTGCGCTTATGATGAGAGAAGCTCTTATAAGATTTAACAAGGGAAGAGGAAGCGCTAAAAGGCCTGTGATAAATATCGGATGCGGTATAAATACCGGACCTGTTCTTGCCGGTCAGATAGGTTCTCATGACAGAATGGAGTATACGGTTATCGGTGATACTGTTAATCTTGCGTCAAGGATAGAGTCACTCAATAAGCCTTTCTGCACGGATATTCTGATTTCGAGTGATTCATATAATCTTGTGAAAGATCTTTATCTTTGCACACCGATGGAAAAAATAACAGTGAAGGGCAAAAAGGATCCGCAGCAGATATATGCCGTCATTTCCAGAAAGAGCGACACAAAGGGACCAAGGACTCTAAAAGAACTCAGAGAATATGTTGGAATAAAATATGTTCCGCTTAAATCTTTTGATCCTAATTCCAAAGAAGAAAAATATGCGATTGTTAAATAAAGATTTTTTTGTTGTATGTATTAGCGGAGCAATAATTGCTTTTTGCGCGTATCTTCTATATCTTGACATAAATTCTCATATGCTCAGAGATGAAAAAAACGCTATTGCATCGATAACTTTCAGAAAAAGAATTGCTCAGAGACGTTACTCGGATAATTCCGTTTGGGAAGAGCTTTCAAATCATTCGCCTCTTTTTAATTATGATTCGATACGAACAGATGATGATTCAAGCGCAGTAGTTACATTTAAAGACGGCGGTGAGATTGACATAGATGCCAATTCCATGATTATTATAATTAAGGAAGGTTCTACTCTCAAAGTTAATTTCGAAAGCGGAAATATATCTGTAAAAAAAGGTACCCTGGCTATCAGTGTTAAAGCAGATAAAACATCCTTTGGTTTAAAGAATGGAAGACTCAGTGTAACAAAAGACTCCGGCAATGTGTCTGCAGAAATTTCAGGCGGTTCAGCTGATGTAGATTCGGCCGGTGTACTTTCTGATGCAAAATCATATGTTTTTTCGGACGGACTGGCGAAAATAGAAGATAAGACAATTCTCTTGAAATCTCCGGCTGATAGTGAAAAAATTATTACAGTTGCAGATAAGGGTAATGTTTCATTTAATTTTGAAGGAGCTGATTCGCCGGTTATTGAAATTTCCAGGGCAAGAAATTTTTCCGCAATTTATAGAACCATTCCTTCCAAAGGCAGTTCAATTACAGCATTGCGTGAAGGAACTTACTACTGGCGGGTTGTAGACAAAAATAACAAATCTGAAATCAGAAGATTTTCTGTTATATCGGATACTCCGGTTAAGGCAGTTTATCCTGAAAATAATTCCAAGGTGCTCGTCAGCAATTCTGAACCGGCTTTTATGGCTAAATGGTCAGGTGCAGAATATGCAGTCTCGTTTGATGTAACAATAGCCTCCGACCCTATGATGAAAGACGTCGTCAAGTCATTGAAAACTTCATCCCGGTTTATTTCTTTAGAGCTTCTTTCTGAAGGTAAATATTACTGGAATGTCAGAGCTGATTATTCAGGCGGTTTTATTGATTCACGAGTGTCTTCGTTTACTACAGTAAAGCATGAGAATTTATTTCCGCCCGATTTAATTTCTCCGCTTGATATGGCTAAAGTATCAGTTTCTGCCGTTAAAACAGGTAAAATAAGATTCAACTGGAAGTCTTCGTCGAAGAAATATAAAATAGACATTGCGAAGGATTCATATTTTGCAGAAAAGATCTTTTCAAAGGAAATTGCATCAAATACGGAAGTTCTGCCTTTGGACACATCAGCCGGCAAATATTATTGGCGTGTTGCTGCAATAGATTCCAAAGGAAAGGAATCAGAATTTTCTGAAGTGCGCGAAATAAATATTGTAGATTCTTTTGATATTCAACTGGTTTCTCCGCGTCCGGGACATATTGCGAGCATGGGATTGTTGCGTTTCAGATGGAGCGATAAAAATATAGGCTCGTTATATAAAATAGAGATTTCCAGGGACAATAATTTTAAGGATATTATTTATTCTTCAACTTCAATAGAAAGATATTCTGATATAAACATAAATAATCCTGGAAAATATTTTTGGAGAGTATTTCTTTTAGCAGGCGATGAAAGTATATCCGCTGAAAGTAAGATTGAAGATTTTAGAATTCCGGATAGTCTGCAGCCTCCGGTAATTATTTCTCCTTCAGAGGGTTTGGTTTTTGATTCGGCTTCTGACAAACCTTTAAATATCAGCTGGAAAAAAGTTGCCGGTGCCAATGGTTATTCGGTTTCATTAAAGCACATCGTCGGCGGTGAGGAATATTTATTATTTTCGGAGAAAACAAACAAAAATTCGCTTACTGTCAAAAATATATCAAAATTGAAAATTGGGAAAATTAGAGCCGAAGTTAAATCTGTTAATGTTAAGAAAGGCGAAATTGTTGCCGAAAGTAAGCCGGATACAGTTGTTTTTGAATTTAAATTATCCGAATTGCTTGCTGCTCCTGAAATCAGAACTCAAGGTTTAATCTATGTTAAATAAAATCTGCCGCATCTGGTTTTGTTCTGCGGCGTTTATAATTATATCTTTTAACATTTTTGCGCAGAGTCCTCCTTCCCTAAAATGGGGACAGGTTGAAGGAGCTTCGTCATATTTTCTTGAAATCCGCGACAAATCGGACAAAATTATTTTTTCAAAAAAAGTTTATTCAACCTATCAGAATATCACATTTTTAGCTCCGGGCAGTTATGAGTTCCGTGTAGCTGCAGTTAACAAATATAATCAGATGGGGAAAAAATCCAGATGGGCGAAAATTAAAATTGAAAGGGCTCTTATACCTTCTTTTGATTCTTCGTCTTTTGTTACTGTGAGTTCAAATGAAAAAAATAAACCTGTAAGCATAAAAGGATCGGGTTTTACCGAAAAAACAGAATTCTTTTTGGTTAAAGGCGACAGCAGAGTTAAACTGAAGTCAAGTTACGTTTCTTATAATGAAGCTGTCATTTATCCTGATTTGCCGGATGACGCAACGGGTAGCTATAAAATCACAGCTCTTAATCCAAACGGTTTTAAAAGTGATCAATATCTTGAAATCGTTATAGATAACAGCAAAGTATTGCCTGAACTTGATGAATTGTCTCCGGAAAAAGTTGAAACCGGAAGCAAAACAGCTTTTAAAATTGTGATCAAAGGAAATAACATTACAGCGAATACTAAATTCGTCATTTCTTCTTCATCGTATAATCAAAATTTTTATCCTCTAGCAAGCACTGGAATAAGCGCAGAAATAAATCTGCCGGCGGATATTCCTGCAGGAAAGTATTCCGTTACTGCTGTTAACCCTGACGGCGGACGCTCCTTAAAACAGCTTAAATTTGCCGTAACTGAAAAGAAAATTGATGAAGAACCTTTTCTCTACATTACAGTGTTTCCGATTTACAATTTAATTGTCGGCAGCTGGAAGGATTATTTCGAAAATTCATACACATCTTTCGGGGCGGCTGTGTCATTTCCTCTGGCGCGTTTGTTTTCAAAAGATTCATTTATGGGAAAGCTTTCTGTTGAATTCGAGGGCGACTATGTGAAATATACGGCTAAGAATGTTTCTAATATTGTCGACCGTAAAATGTATAATATGTCCGGCGGGGGAGGTTTGGGTTATTTATTATATCAAAACGACTTATCTAAATCCGCCCGTTTTGAAATGATACCGCGGGTCACCGCAGGTTTTGTTTATACTTCGCTTGAAACAAAAGTTTTGAATGAAAAAAAAGTAACAAACTCTGTTGATCCTTATATGTCATTGTCTTATTCTTTCAGGTTTCTATTTGCAGAAAAATTTATTGTGGAACTCGTTCCGGAATATAAAAATTATTTTTATAAAACCAAAATGCTCCAAGACGTAAGAGCTTCTCTCCGTCTCGGTTATGCTTTTTAATCAAATAGTTTTTAATGATGAAGATATGTTAACGGCAGGTTTCCCTGCCGTTTTTTATTTGCTATTTAATCATTTCAGAAAGCTTAACCTTTGCGGAAGCAATTGCTTCATCGGCTTTTGAAAAATCCTTTCCGCCGGCCTGAGCCATGTCTTTTCTTCCGCCTCCGCCTCCTCCGAGAATAGGAGCAACTGCCTTAATCAAAGCTCCGCTGTCGGCGCCTTTTGAAACTGCAGCTTGAGTTGCAGCCGCTACAATGATGACCTTTCCTTCAAAAGAAGAAATCAGAATAAGCGCGCAGTCCGAAGATCTTTCACGTATTAAATCGGCGAGAGTCTTGAGATCATCACCTGAAAGGTTTTCAATCTTTGAAGTGATGACGTCAGTTCCTTTGATTTTTTCTGCTGAAGAAAGGAGACTCTGTGCGGTATCCGCCAGTTTACCTTTGCTGAATCCGGCAAGTTCAGCCTCAAGGTCTTTATTCTTCTGCTGAAGATCTTTGATTCTCTGAGAAAGATCCTTTTCCGCGCAATTTACAATCGAAAGAGCACCTGACAATGATTCGTTAATCTGTGCGAATCTGTCGAGTACGCCTTTTAATGTAAGACCCTCGATTCGGCGTATTCCGGCTCCGGGGCTTGATTCCTTGAGAATCTTGAAGACGCCGATTTTACCTGTGTTGTCTACATGAGTTCCGCCGCAAAGCTCGGTGCTGAAAGAACCGGCTTTTACCACGCGGACATTGTCTTCGTATTTTTCGCCGAATTCAGCCATCGCACCTGTTTTGAGCGCATCTGCAAGATTCATCATCTGCGTAGTTACAGGAAGATTTTCCCAAATTTTTGTGTTAACAATATTTTCAACGCGTGAAATTTCATCAGCAGTCATTGCTTCGAAATGTGAAAAGTCAAATCGCATTCTTTCGCTTTCGACCATTGAACCTGCCTGCTTAACATGCGTTCCGAGAACTTCGCGAAGAGCCGCCTGAAGAAGATGTGTTACGGTGTGATTCGCGCGAGTAAGATTTCTTCTGACAGAATCGATTTCTGCAGTGACTTTATCGCCTTTTTTAAAACTTCCTGATTCAACTGTTCCGAAATGAACAAATGTCTTATTTACTTTTTTAACTTCTGATACTTTAAACACGGCGTTTGAAGTTTTGATGAAACCTGTATCGCATGACTGTCCGCCGCTTTCTGCATAGAACGGAGTTTCTGCGAGAACCATATATGCTTCATTACCTGATGAAACGGAATCAATAATGCTTTTGCCGTCAGAAATTGAAATGATTTTGCTTTCGCTTGAATCTTCATCGTAACCTTTGAAAACAGTTGCTCCGCAGGTTTTTGAAAGCTCATTCATCGCGTTATCGAACGAAGCGTCGGAAGCTTTCCAGCTCTGTTTTCCGCGCTCGCGTTGTTTGTTCATCTCGTCTTCGAATTCCTTCATGTTGACGGAAATTTCTTTTTCGAGAGCGATCTCGCTTGTCATCTCTACCGGGAAACCGAATGTATCGTATAAAAGGAACGCATCTTTTCCGCTGATGACTTTTCCGTTTTTTATAGCTGATTCAATTATTTCATCGAGCTTGGTCATACCATTTTCAAGCGTGTCAAGGAAGCGCTTTTCTTCGCCTTCGAGAACGTTCTGAACGTTTTTCTTCGCTTCAGTAATTTCGGGATAGAATTCGCCGAGAAGCGCCGAAATAGGTTCAACCATCTTGTAGATGAAAGGCTTTGTGATTCCGAGGGTGCGTCCGAATCTTAGCGCGCGTCTTAGAATTCTTCTGAGAACGTAACCGCGTCCTTCGTTTGAAGGATACGCGCCGTCGCTCATCGCGAAAGTCAGCGCGCGAGAATGCTCGACTATGACATTGATCGGAACTATGTTGTCGCCTTCGTATTTGACATTGAGCTCTTTGCATACGAACTCAATCAATGTCTGAAACTCATCGGTTTCGTATATCGAAGTTTTATTCTGAACTATAGTTGCAAGGCGCTCAAGCCCCATTCCCGTATCGATGCCTGTCTGCGGAAGCGGATGAAGCTTGCCTGATGTATCCTGGTTGAACTGATTGAAGACGAGATTCCAGTATTCCATGTAGCGTTCGCAGTCGCATCCTGGTTTGCAGTCGGGTGAACCGCATCCGAGTTCAGGACCTTTGTCTATGTAAAGCTCGGAACATGGACCGCACGCGCCGGAGTCGCCGGCAGGTCCCCAGAAATTGTCTTTTTTGCCGAGACGCACAATGCGCTCAGCCGGAATGCCGACTTTTTTATTCCAGATTTCAAAGGCTTCGTCATCATCCTGATAAATCGACGCCCAGATTTTATTTGCGTCAAGTTTGAGTACCTGGGTGGAATATTCCCAAGCGAAGGAAATAGCTTCTTCCTTGAAATAGTCGCCGAAAGAAAAGTTGCCGAGCATTTCGAAAAATGTGCAGTGGCGTTTGGTTCTGCCGACATTTTCAAGATCGCTTGTGCGGAGGCATTTCTGTACCGTTGTCGCGCGTGTATAATCGAGTTTAACAGTTCCGGCAAACATCGCTTTGAACTGCACCATTCCGGCAGTCGTAAACAGCAGGGTAGGGTCGTCTTTAGGCAAGAGCGAACTGGAGTGAACGTGTTTGTGCTGTTTCGACACAAAATAATCGATGAATGATTTTCTAAGATCTCTGACTTTCATTATATTCCTCTTTCAAATAATTCTCAAACTGTTTGAGCGTTCTGTATACCGAATCGGGCTGAAAACCTCTTGAAAAAAGAAATCTTCCGCACTTCGCGCGGTCAAATGATTTGTATTTTTTCTTGAGAAGATTAAGCATAGCCTCTTCGCAAGAATCCGCACCGAATATTTCTCTCACGGCACTTTTCGCTGTAGCGGGGTCAACCCCTCTCTGGCGCAGTCTGCTTTCCGCGAAAACTGATCCGTAAGAGCGTTTTTTCAGATTTTCCGCAAGTCTGAATGCAAAATCATAGTCATTAATGTATTTGCGTTCTTCAAGCTTTTTCATGACTGACTGAGCTGTTTTTTTTGAAAAACCCTTTTTTATCAGACTGCGTCTCACTTCTTCGGCTGAATGAATGTTTCTGAGATACCTTAAAGCTGCAAGGTATGCCGAATAGTTATCCGACTCAGTTTTTAATTCGGCAAAGAAATCATCGTCAATTTCACTGTCTGCTTTCAGTGAAACGAAACGGCTTTCAACCGGAAGAATGAGTTTATCGTTGTCTATTAAAACCCTGACAGATTCTTCTGAAAATTTAACGGAAGTTATTTTCATCTTTTTATTCGTCAGCAGGTGTACTTACGGGTCAAGAAAAAATAGGCATAAAAAAAGCCGGTCGAAACCGGCTTTTGAACTGCATAGCAGTAATTATCTTTTTGAGAACTGAAAGCTTTTTCTCGCTTTTTTGTGCCCGTATTTTTTTCTTTCAACTTTTCTAGCATCACGGGTAAGGAAACCGCTTTCTCTGAGAGTCTTTTTCATTCTTTCGTCAAAAAGAACGAGGCATCTTGAGATACCGAGTCTCATAGCACCAGCCTGACCGCTCCATCCGCCGCCTGTAACATAAGCGTCGATGTCGAAGCCCGCAAGTTTATCAACAGCGCCAAGAGGCTGTTTGATTACGAGTTCGAGAGTCTGTCTTCTGAAATACTCGTTAAGAGGTTTTTTGTTTACCATAATGTTGCCCGAGCCGGGTTTCAAGTAAACTTTCGCGATTGAAGATTTTCTTCTTCCTGTTGCGTATAATTTAGCTGCCGCCATTTATATTACTCCATTACTTAAATATCAAGTTTTTCGGGCTTCTGAGCCGCGTGAGGATGATCTTTTCCGGCATAAACCTTAAGATTGTTTGCAATCTGTTTGCCTAGAGGACCTTTAGGAAGCATTCCTTTAACAGCGTGCTCGATGATAAATTCAGGCTTTTCGGCTCTGTATTTCTTAACGCTTCTGAATCTGTCGCCGCCAGGATAACCTGAATGAGAGAAATATTCTTTCTGATCTTCTTTTTTACCTGTTAGAGCCACTTTTTCGGCATTAATAACAACAACGAAATCACCCATATCCATGCTGGGTGTAAATTCAGGCTTGTTTTTGCCTTTGAGGATAGTCGCGATCTGGGTTGCAAGTCTGCCCAGAACTTTACCTTCAGCGTCTACAACATACCATTTTTTTGATATTTCAGACGCCTTCATAGAATAACTTTTCTGCATAATAACTCCTGATATCTGCAATAAAGGAAAATTTCAATATTGATTGGGGTCAATAGTGACAAGCTATTTGGGAGTATGTAGTTGTCAAGAACTTTCTACCCTCACAAGGCTTCGCCTTATGTATCCTTTTCCTCGCATGG
>JAKJGA010000001.1 GCA_022704645.1 Spirochaetota bacterium | reverse complement strand
TTTCCCGAAAGAAAACGGCCCGTAACAGATTCATTATTTTTCATTATTTCCTGTGCAGTTCCGCAGGCAATAAGATGCCCGCCCGCTTCACCTGCGCCAGGACCCAAATCTATGATATAATCCGATGCATGCATGGTATCTTCATCGTGTTCAACGACAATAACAGTATTGCCGAGCTCCCTAAGACGTTTTAATGTTGCAATCAATTTGTCATTATCACGCTGATGAAGTCCGATAGAAGGCTCGTCAAGAACATATAACACACCGGTAAGAGCGGAACCGATTTGAGTTGCGAGTCTGATGCGCTGTGCCTCTCCGCCGGAAAGTGTTCCGGCGGCTCTGTCAAGAGTCAGATAATCAAGACCGACATCATTCAAAAAATTAAGTCTTTGACGTATCTCTTTTAAAATCTGAAATGCTATTTTTTCTTCAGTCGGAGTAAGTTTTAATCCGTCAAAAAATATTTTTGAATTTTTAATAGACATAGAACTTACATCATGAATCGATTTATCCGCAACTTTGATTGAAAGTACTTCAGGCTTTAGTCTTGCACCTTTACAGGATGGGCATATCTGATTATGCATAAACCCTTCCATCCATCCACGGATATCTTCACTGTTAGTCTCTTTATATCTTCTTTCAAGATTCGGAATAACACCTTCAAAAGCTCGGTTGTACGGATACGGCTTCGTTCTTGCATCACTGGTACCATGCATAATAAATTCCGTAACATTTTTAGGAAGTTTTTTCCATGGTATAGAAGTATCAACAGAAAAAGTTCTGTTTAATAGACGCGCCTGTTCTTCCGTCCACTGTTTCCCCCAAGCCAGGACAGCTCCATCTTCTATTGAAATTGTTTTATCGGGCACAATGAGATCTTCATCAAAACGCATAAGAAAACCCAGACCGCTGCACTCATCACAAGCACCATAGGGAGCATTAAATGAAAAAAGACGCGGAGTAAGTTCCGGTATTGAAATACCGCAATCAGTACAGGATAGAAGTGATGAAAACAGTTTTTCTTCATCATCAATAAGCACCGACGTAAGCCCTGAACCCATATCAAGCGAAGTTTCAAGAGAATCAGCCAGACGGGGGCGTATGCCGTCTTTCATTACAATTCGGTCTACTACTATATCAATATTATGTTTTATATTCTTAGCGAGTTTTATTTCTTCTTCAAGAGACTTGATTTCACCGTCAATCCGGACTCTGGCGAATCCTTTTTTCCGTGCATTTTCAATTATATCCGAATGCTCACCTTTTCTTCCGCGTACAACAGGAGCCATTATGACCAGTTTGGTTTTTTCCGGAACTGTCATTATATTTTCAACTATCTGATCAACAGACATTGATGATATTTTTTTTCCGCATTTATGACAATAAGGAATACCTATGCGCGCAAAAAGAAGGCGGTAATAATCATGTATCTCGGTAACAGTACCGACAGTGGAACGCGGATTTCTATGACTGCTTTTCTGTTCAATTGATATAGCCGGAGACAGACCGTCAATAAAATCAACATCGGGCTTTTCCATTAAACCCAGAAATTGACGTGCGTAAGCTGAGAGCGATTCAACATAACGCCGCTGCCCTTCCGCATAGATTGTGTCAAAAGCCAGTGATGATTTTCCTGAACCGGAAAGGCCGGTAATTACGACAAGAGAATCGCGCGGTATATCAACTGATATGTTTTTGAGATTATGCTCCCGCGCCCCTCTTACCTTAATGAAACTCTTAAATTTGTGAGACATTCACAGATCCGCACATTGGGCAGACAACATCAATGTCATCATCGTCTTCTGCTTCATCCGAATCTTTGGTAATATAGTCATCCCAACGGTAGTCGCAGTCTTCGCAGACAAAACTCATGCTGACAGTAACTTCACCCGAAGATTCTTCATCATCAAGATCTTTTTCATCTTCATCTTCCAATTCTTCTTCGTCATCGTCGTAATAGCTGTCTTCATAAACTTCATCATCAAGATCTTTTTCAAGTTCATTGCTCATAAAAACCTCGGCTTATGTTTTTCCGTTTAAAACAGGCAAAAATGGGGTATTACTTTTGTCAACGAAATTTACGGAGTTTTTTTCGCCTATTCCACAATATCCGGCAAAGAAGGCTCCTTCGGCGGTAAGGGTTCTAAAACATCAAAAACCTTCATGTTTTTTCCTGAATCAGAAGGTAAGTCCTTTTTAACGGATTCATTCACTGATTTTTTTATGCTGTCATCCTCTCTCGGAGTATCAGCAGGCTTATCTTCTTTCTTTTTCACATCAGCCTGAGGCGTATTTTTTTTAACTTCTTTTTTAAAAGTATTTTTTTTCTGCTGTATGCCGGATTTTACTTCTTTTACTGGCGGCGGATTATCAGCTGATTCAACCTCAGAAGAATCAGGGAAAAAAGATTCTTCAGCAATTATAATATCCCATGCTCCCCACAAACCCGGATTCAAAGAATACTCTTTGAAAGTAATTATACAGCCCCCCTTGAAAGTTATATCATCAGGAATATCTATTCCTACATATTTATCAAGCGGAAGTTTTGTAACATCAAGATCGGAAATTTTAGTTCTGTCGGCATATATCTCAAGTCTTGAAGAAAGTCCGGATTTATCCATATCCTTAAAACGCACAAAATCAATCCACAAAACATATCTTACATGCTGTTTTAATCCGGTTAATTCAATTGAAGAACCGAATTTTGAAACAAAGGAGGCAGTACCGTTTGAAACAGGTGAAAGATCACCGGAAAGAAAAAGGTTTTTACCTCTTCCCCACCTGAATATTTCTTCGTACTTCCCGTTATTCGTCCAGCCTTTAACAGGACAATCAGAATTACCTCCGAAATTGACGATATAATATTTTTTATCCGATGCGTTCAGAATCAAAGGAAGAGTAAATATAATAAAAAATAATTTCTTCATAATTTAACTAAAATTGAAAACAGATTTTTAGGATAATAATATACTCTGATGTCTTTTTTCCCGCCGCGTTCACGCACAGATAAATTTACAATGGTTTTATCATCGTAAAGATTATAAGTCGTAATATCATTATCATTGATCAATGATTCATTCTTATAATTCTTTCTAATATCACTTATTTTTTTGTCAGCCAATTCCCCGCTTAACTGATATTCCGTAGAACAAACACAAATAAGTTTATCCTTGATAAACACATATTCAGACGTACCCTTGTTGTAAATAGAAACAAAAGATATCACGTCGGGGTGAATTGAATTGATGTGAGCAAGAATTTTATTTGATGAAATTACATTCTGATTTATTTCGACCCGGGAAAATTCACTACCCTGGCTGTTTTTTCGAACATCAGAAAGCTGCGACTCCCATGAAAATTCAGGTTCAGCACCTAAAAGAAACACAAACAGCAACGGCAAAAAAGATATTAATTTCAGCATATAACCCCCGAAGAAACCCCTATAATATCCGGCAATGGAAGTCAATAAAATTCCGAAGGTGTTACTTCAATTTCTATCTTGACAGATTCTCTTAAACAATTTATCCTATAACAAGGGGAAACAGCAAATGAAAAAATATCTGATTTTTACTGCAGTTCTTTTATTAACATTCCAGAGTGTTTTTTCAAATGCAACCGGCAACAAAACGTTCTCCGGCAGAGTAATAAGTGTAAACGGCTCCGAACTGATTGTTAAAAAAGGAAAAACAGAGAAAACTTTTTCGGTTAGTGATGAAACAAAAATTTATGATGAAAACGGCGATATCATTTCTTCAGATCTCATTTGGGTAGATAAAATCGTTAAAATCACTTATAACAAAAAGACAAAAGAAGTTATAGAAATTCAAATAATTAAACGACTTATCAAAGAATCGGTTGAATCAACCGAAATAAAATCAGAATCTCCTTCCGACAAAAAAGCAGAATAATAAATTCCCAGGATAATAGAGACATGGAAAAATCACTCATTTTCAATTCAGTTTTCATTTTTATGGCTCTTTGGGGAATAGCTCTTTTCTTTATCTGGTTCAGACCAAAGCTAGAATTCTTCTGGAAAATAGCAGCAACATTAGTATTTGCATTTTATATGTATTTTTTCTTTGAGGAAGTATTTAAAGGGTACACCGCATTTAAAGCCGACTGGTATACTGTAATTATGGCATTTCTAAAAGAACTAATCGTTCTGCTGTTTTATATCAACTTCATATTCTGGCCGATAGCTTTGACTTATGCTTTCTATAAAGCAGATGATTTCGGATCGGAATTTCTTTTGAAATTTATGTGTGTATTCACCTTGGCTCTATGGGTTACGGCTGCAATTTACGTATATAAATCAAAAACGGTTGACGACTTCTTCCTCAACCGTTTGATCAAATCGATTCCTTTCACCGGAAAATAGCTCTAGTCTTTTCCGTCTTTGGTTTTAAAATAATCTGATAGATCGCGAAGAGCATTCGGTGTAAACTTCTGACTCACGGCACTTATATTGGCTTGTTTTATTTCATCAAAAATTTCTTTTCTATGAACTGCAATTTTTTTTGGGGCCTTAATGCCGAGCTTTACCTGATCGCCTTTTACTTCAACGACAACAAGTTCAATATCATCCCCTATCATTATACTTTCATTTGTTTTACGTGCAAGAACCAGCATGATTATTTACCCCGTTTATTCAGCTCTTCAAGAATGCTGTGACGGGTTTTATATTTATCAGAAAGGCTTATAGACTGTTTCCCGGTTTTTTTCTGTAAATTTAAAATGATCGGGCCCTGAAGATTAGCTGTCATATCGGAAGTCTTCTCAGGAATTGTCACAATAAAGAGTACTTTAATATTATCGATTGATTTTTCACCAATAGAATCAATATCATTCTGTGAAACAGCAAGATCATACGAATCCATAAATGATTCAGGTTCAATAACTACAAAAGAGAGATCAGGTTCACCGATAGCCTGCATCCACATGAACGGAGACGAATCTTCCTGCAGAAAAGCAAAACTGTCTACGAAGTTAAATCCGAGAATACCTTCAGGAAAGGAGAAAATCTGCGAGGAAAAAACTTCAATTTCTCCCCATGATTTCGTCCTGATTAAAACTTTATCATCTGATTCTCTTAAAAAATTCGGGAGATGATTCTCCGAATACTGCGCCTTAGCGGCATTGGACTGAGTCATAAAACCTCTTTTATCTTAAAAAATCCATTAGCGTTGATTTTATTGATTTTGCTCCGACAGCAAGCGCATACTGATGAACAGATTCAAGCCATTTAAAATTCATTATCGTCTCAGCATAATCAATGCCTTCAGTTTTAGAAAGCATTTCGGTAATATTGGCTTTTGCAAATTCACTTCTTTTAGCAAGTTCGTCAATTCTTCTTGATTTGGCGCCGATTTCTGCAAGATTTTTCAAGACATTCTCAAGACCCATGTCAAGAAGACCGATATCACGTCCGCCGACGAGCTCCTGATCTCCTGCAACAAGATCCTCGCGAAGTCTGATAACCATTTCAAAAAGACTCATTCCGTCAACTGTTACGGTCGGATCGTAGTTATTGGGCGGACTTGGAAACTGCGGATTGATAAGACCCAAATCTTTAAGAACTCTTCCGCTTCCTGAATCTTCAAGCCATGTCTGATGAGGAGTCGTTGTTTCAATTATCAGATTATTACGTCCGCCCTTGCTTGCTTTTACGGCAAGTCCGGCATTATTGATTTTATCAATTATTATATCAAGATTATCTCCCGCACTAATTTTAATCTCAACGCCGTCAATTTTAATCGCTTGGTCCGTGTCAGACGAATAAGTTGTCGCATCCTTATTTGAAGTTAGAACCTGATTTGTCGCCCAGAAAACCTGATTACCAGGTATTCCTATATCAACATATTCTCCTTTTGAGACTTCTCTTGTCAGCCGGCCGATATCACCCCTGTATTCAACACCGGTCATGGCATCACCCTGGTTTCCGGCAGTTAAAGTCTGATAAATTGAAAGAAAAGGATTAGGATTTTTATCATCGCCGGTCATATATCCGCCGAACAGTGATCTTCCTGCTCCGTCTTTGGCATTAGCAACAGCAACAAGCTCCTCAAGAAGCTGATTTATTTCAGTAGCCATAGCTTCCTTTAATTCGAAGTTTGTATAAATACCGTTTGCACCCTGAACGGCAAGAACTCTAAGCCGCTGAAAAATTCTTGTTACAGACTGAAGTGTAGAATCAGCCTGATTAAGATATGATTTGCTCTCATCAATATTTTTAATGAACTGATTTACTTCTGTAAGATTAGTTCTGTACAGCATCTGATTTGTTGCATTGATCGGATTATCCCGCGGAACACGGACATTCTTCCCCGTAGCGAGTGAATTGTTTATTTTATCCATTTCATACTGATGACGTTTAAGATTAAAAGTCATGTTCTGATTTATCATCTGATTTGTAATTCTATTCATAATTACGCTCCAAGTCTGATAATTGTTTCGAGCATTTTATCAAATGTGCTGATCATTCTGGCATTTGCATTATATGCATGCTGAAACTGAACCATATTGCTCATTTCTTCATCAAGACTGACTCCGGAAACTGATTTTCTTAGATTATTCAGATTTGCCAGAAGAGTCTCCTGATTTTTGACCCTGTCGTCTGATTCCGAACCCTGACTTCCTATTTTTGCTACTAATGAAATATAGAAATCATTGAAAGTAGAATTAGAATCAACCATTGCCGGTTTATGCCGTAAATTTGCAATTCTAAGGGAATTACTTCCGTCACCTATATTATTGCCTTTATTAAAATCTCCGGTTCCGCCGATGTCTTTTCCCTGTGCTGCAGCAATTTTATCAATATCTTTCAAAATATCTGTAGAAACGGACATATATGCAGCAGGATTGTACTGCGGAGTAATAGTGACATGTTCTCTGTCCGGCAAAAGCTTTGCAATATCATTGATACGCCTGTAATCAAAAGATCCGGCTGCACCGGTTTGCTTAAGTATTCCGGCTAGACCTACGAAAAGCTGACCGGAATCTTCTATATGACGTATCATAAAATTCTTTTTATCGCTGTCTTTCGCAGTTGTTGCCTTCAATGCCAGATGACTGTTGTGATCTATATATGCATTTACACCGAAATGACCGTCATTGATTTTTTTCATAACATCATAGATGCTGTCTGTTGCAGCGTAACTGATCTGAATTTCACCTTCAATTTCATCATTAGAAACAAAAGTAAGAGTTCCTGTAATTCCTATTGCCGCGGAAGCATCAACTTTATTCGCTCCGGTTACTTTAAATACAGCGGATACATCATAAACTCCGTCATTATTGAGGTCATGATTTCCTTCTACATTATCGCTAACCATAATCTCTTTGAAGAAATTTACATTTGTTTCACCGTTCTTTCCGAAACCGTCACGGTGAATTTCATTCGTCAGATCCATTATGTTTACAGCTAATGAATTGACGCTGTTAATATTATCCCTTAATATTTTATCTCTGACTTCAATTAATCCCGCAAGTTCACCATGGGTTATTTTTACAGGTGCTTCGTTTTTTGCCCATCTGACACCGAAAAAGCCTTTATTTTCAGGATTCAGATATGCTTCAAGCTTATGAAGCACTTCACCCTGAACAAGATTTTCCGAACCGATATAAACAATCGTTTCATCCTTATCGCTTCTGCCGACTGAAATATTTACAATCGTTGAAAGCTTTTCAATAAGTGCATCCCGTTTATCACGAAGATCATTCGGATTATCTCCGACTGCTTCGGATTTCATGATACGCTCGTTCAAATCTCTTATACTTGCGGCATAGTTATTGATTTCTTCAACTTTCGCAGCAACCTGACGGTTTGCATCCTGCTGAAGTTCATCCAACTGACGGTATACATGCTGAATCTCATTCGAGAAAGCATTTGCTTTCTCCTTAACAACTTCACGGGTCGCTCGAGTCTCAGGATATTTTGAGAGTTCCTGCCATGATTCCCAGAAAGCATCCATTTTGCTTCTAATTGACTGGTCTGAAGGCTCATTATAAACCTGCTCTATCTGATAAATAAAATCATTTTTTGAATTCCAGTAACCCATTGCATTCTTTTCAGAAACTATTCTATCATCAATAAAGCTGTTTCTCACACGCTCAATCTGCGCCACAACAGAGCCCTGACCAAGCTGACCGGCAGTTTCGGCCCTGCTAAGACTTGGAACATAAATCGGATCCATTGAAGTTATCGAAACACGCTGACGTGTATATTCTTCATTTTCTGCATTAGAAATATTATGCCCTGTAACATGAAGAGCCTGCTGGTGCGACATCAATCCCCGCCGTGATATTTCAAGTCCCATAAAAGTCGAGTTCATATACTCCCCCTAAACTGTTCTGTTTATTAAAACAGAATTCTTTTTTACTCTTGATTCTCTTCCGGCAGAATAAGCGCTTTTATCATCAAGCGAATCTTTTATCCCCTCAACTATCAAAGAATAAAAGTTCATATTATCCTTTATCATTCTGGCATTGGTTTCTAAAATTCTCTGCAGCTCATTAGTTATTTTTTTTAACCGTTCAGCACAAAGAATCATTTCTTTTCCAGAGACATCATCCGCATATTGAGCAATATCCCGTAATGATGGATTTGCCTTATTTATATAGAATTTTCCTGTTATTTTACGAACACAGCTTAATCTGCTTGATTCAATAAGTTCAATTTGACCAATAACTTTGTCCTGATCAGAAACAATTCCCTCAAGCTCCGTAACAAGATTTCCGGAAATGCAGTCAGTTTTTTTTCTTTCTAATCCGAGAAACTCTTCATAAAGCTCGGTTTGTCTGTCAATAATCGATATAATTTCACGAAATAAATTGCTCATCTTCTACCTTCCGAAATTCACCTTATTATCAATCTCGGACGATTTTTGAAATACAATTAGGCATTTTTAATCATGGTTTTAAAAAAATTAAATTTATAGGGTTAATCGATATTAAGAAATTATATGGCACTGAGAATTGATTTTACGGTTTTAGATCAAATAAACTGTAAAATTCTTGAAAAAAATACATTGTAAATCAGTCTTATCCGATGATAACTTACGGACAACTTCCCCCTGTTTCACTAAAAAGTAAAATAAGAGGGATAATATTTATCATTTCGATGGTTGGCTTAAGCATACTTGCAAGCCATATTTTTGTTCCTAAAATGATAGCTTTTACTGTCATGAATGATAATCTGTCTGCAATTGCGCCCGATAACTTCATTATTATAAAAAATAAGCTTATACTACTTCCTGATTTCATGAAACGTCATAATATAGATACCGTTGAAGCTTTAAAGTCCATAGAGGAATTAAGCTCATCAAAAGTAAAAACCGCCGCAGAAAAAGCCTTTCCCGAAAAAGATGATTCAGAAAAGTTTATAAAGACATTTCTCAATTCAGCAGAACTGAGTCCTTTCTGCAAAGAAACGGTTTACGAAGAAGCTAGTCATGAAATTTCGAGGGAGGATATGAAAACCATAATTTCCATATACAATACATATAAAAATTCATTAATAATGTATCTTCCGGCTCTAAAAATAATCATAAAAGACATCAATAAATATTGACTCTTTACTTGATTTTTTTCAATAATTATTGATAATAAACAAAACGGAGGAAATATGAAGACAATTATGTACATCATGTTGGCGCTTCTTTTATGTTCATATGCTTCAGCAAAGGACATAACAGCAACAACTGAAGACGGTAAAAAGATAATTCTTTCAGAGAATGGAACATGGAAATACGATAAAAAAAACGAAGATAAGAAAAATGATCAATTAATCACACAGCAGTTTACCACACCTGCAGATTCTACATCTGTTTATAATGCTAAACGCGGCAATTTTATTGTTAAATATAATCCTTCCAAATGGGAAATTTTATCAACATCATTAAATCAAATGGCAGAGGCTTCTTTCCAGCATTCTTCCGGTGACGCATATGCAATGATAATAACCGAAAGAATAAGAATACCTATGGAAAATTTTGATTCTATAGTGGTTGATAATGCGCAAAAAGTTGCAACGAATGTTGAAATAACTAATTCGGAAGTTCGTCTGGTAAACGGAAAGCAGGTAAAATTTATTGAACTCTCTGGAGTTATCCAGGGCATCAATTTCGTTTACAATTATTATGTTTATTCCGATTCAAAGGGTTCAACTCAAATTACTCTTTTTACAAGCAAGGAACTATATCCGGAATACAAACAGGACTTTACTGATTTTTTAAACGGTTTTAATGCTAAATAATAAAAATGACATAGTTCTAAAAAATATTTTTTTTTCATATTCAGACAAAAATGTTTTTGAATCATTGTCAGCAGTTTTCCCAAAAGGCAAACTTACATCCCTGATCGGTCCCAACGGATCAGGGAAAACAACATTGCTTAAAATTATATGCGGAATTCAAAGACCTCTAAAGGGTGAAGTCCTTATAGGAAATACTTGCATCGATACGCTTGAAGTAAAGGAAAAATCATCAATTATTTCTTCGGTATTTTCATCTGATTTTTCGGCAAAACCGATAACAGTTGATGAGTTCGTTTTACTTAACCGCTTTCCATTAAAAAAAGGCTTTGCATTTTCAAATGATGATTATGAATATAAAGATATCGCTCTCAAAAAATGCCGAATTGAAAAATTATCCAAAAAACTTTTAAATCATTTATCAGCGGGAGAGCTTCAGCTTACACTGCTTGCCGGGTGTATCGCAAAAAATTCTGAAATTATAATTATGGATGAACCGGTATCTCATCTTGATATCAGTCATGCATATAACATATATTCAATTTTAAGAGCCGAAGCCGACAGAGGAAAAACTGTTATTGCTTCTGTTCACGACATAAATACCGCAATAAGATTTTCTGATATTATTACAGCAATGAAGGATTTCAGCATTTTTTTTTCAGGATCATCCGATAAATTTCTGAAAAGTGACATAGCTTCCAAATTATATAAAATTGATTTTAAAAAAGTCCGTAATTCCGGCTCTTCACTAAATTATATTTTCCCTGCATAGGAGAACGTTTTTGGAAACATTTGAAACAATTAAAAACTTTCTGATTGAAGAAAATAATTTTTCAAAAGCAGTAGTCTTTTTTACAGCATCTACTCTCATCTTCATTATTCTTTCGGCAATTAGAAGCACTTTGAGGATGCGTCTTAGAAAAGCATCTAAAAACAATAAAAAAATAAGACGAATCACTTCATTTATTGCAGAAACACACTACATGCTTATTTTTGCGATATCATTTGAGATTGCCTCTAATTTGATTACTTTATCAAAAACCGAAGAAATGATTATAAATACTTTTGTTATTGCTTCAGTTTTTCTGGAATTAGCCTCAATAGCAGGAAAAAGCCTAAATCTTATTTTTTCCAAAATACACCAAGGGAAAAAATATAAATCCTCAGAAACTTTTTTTAATATTATTATTGTTCTTTCCAAGACAGCAATTTATTCAGCAGGATTAATAATAATTCTTTCAAATCTTGGTTTCAAAGTTTCAACACTTGTTACGAGTCTTGGAATAACCAGTATTGCTTTTGCATTTGCTTTTCAAAATATTCTTTCTGATTTATTTTCTTCCTTTACTATATATGTTGATAAACCTTTCGTGCAAAATGATTTTATAAGATTCGATGACGTCGCAGGTACAATAATTAAAATAGGTATAAGAAGCACAAGAATATTGAGCTTAAACGGTGAAGAAATTATTCTCTCAAATAATCAGCTGACAAATAAGACCGTAAGAAATTATACAAAAATGAAAAAAAGAAGAGTACTCCTCTCACATTCAGTCTGTTACGATACTGAAATCAGCAAGCTTGAAAAAATTCCGATAGAAATTAAAAAAATAATCGAGTCTCATAAAGACACAGAATACTCACGTTCAAATTTAAAAGAATTATCAGATTATTCAATTATCTTTGAAACAGAATATTTTATTTCTTCTCCGGATTACGCATACTTTATGGAGATAAATGAACAAATAAATTTAGAAATTATGAAATATTTCAAATCCAAAAAAATAGAGTTTGCATATCCGACGCAAAATATAAATATCAGAAAATAGTCATTTCACCATGTCTTCATATTCTGAAAGTTTTGTTCTCATTATTTCATTTATTTCATTAAGAACTTTTCTGCGGAAACGATAATATTTTTGCGTGTATTTGGTATTTTTTTCTTTTACTATACACGAAAGATAGGCTTTTCTTTTTGATTGATTAAATGTTGATAGCGTAGAGTAGAATGTAGAAATTATTTCTTCACGGATAATCATATTCTCAAGATTAAAGTCATTCAGCTTCTCCATCTCCATGTATTCAATATTCTCTATCGGTTCAGAAATAATACTCGGTTTTCTCTGACGGTAGAAATCAATCAGTTTATTTTTTGCGCACACAAATAAATATCTTTTAGAAATCGATGATTCCGGAGGCAATTCTTTCTTCTTTGCGAAAAGATTTAAAAATATTTCCTGAGCAATTTCTTCAGCTGTTTGTGAATTATGAATTTTCTTGCAGATGAATCCGACAATATCGCTGAAGTAATTTCGATAAAGCAGATCAAAACGTTTTTCATAGCTTTTCAATTTAGTTGTCCCCTTTCAATACAATTTATAATATTATATACGGAAAATAAATGGGTATTTATCATCGTTTTATTAAGTTTTTTCATTTTTTTTTTAAATATGGCTTTACATCACTCATATTTTTACATCTATGACATACTTTTAAATTTTTCTATAAATAACACAAGAAGTTAAAACAAAGAGAAAGGATTTTAATTAAATTTATTAAAGAAAGAAATATAATAAAACACCGCCTGTAAGGCGGTGTTTTATTATATTAATCGGCTTTGTTGCCTTTTGCACGTTTTTCAGCAGCTGCTTTTACAACTTTTTCCTGAACGTCTTTTGGAACCTGTTCATATGCATGAAATTCCATTGAATAGTTTGCTCTTCCGCTTGAAAGAGATCTAAGTGTAGTTGCATAACCGAACATTTCAACAAGAGGTGCTTTAGCGTCAACTTTCTGAGATCCTTTTCTGAATCTTCTCATGTCTCCGATCTTACCTCTTCTTCTGTTAAGATCTCCGATTACATCACCGATATAATCATCCGGTGTATTTACTTCAACTTTCATTACCGGCTCAAGAAGAATCGGATCAGCTTTTAGAAAAGCCTGTTTAAAACACATTGAAGCACAAAGTCTGAACGCCATATCCGATGAATCGACTGCATGGAAACTACCGTCTATCAGAATAGCTTTAACGTCAAGAACCTGGAAGCCCGCAAGAATACCTTCATCCATAGTTGCTTCAAGACCTTTTCTAACTGAAGGAATATATTCCTGAGGAATTGCTCCTCCCTTAATCATATCAACAAACTCGAAACCCTTACCCGGATTAGGCTCAAAACGGATGGTACAGTTTGCGAACATACCTTTACCACCGGTCTGCTTAGCAAATTTATAAGAATTTTCAACAGGAGTCTTCATTGTTTCTCTGAATGCTACAGCCGGTTCTCCGACATCAACTATCAGACCATACTCTTCTTTCAGACGGTCAACCATGATCTCAAGGTGAAGCTCTCCCATACCCGCGATAACCGTTTCATTTGATTCTTCATCAACACGAGTCTTAAATGAAGGGTCTTCAGTTGAAAGTCTGTTAAGAGCAAAACCAAGCTTCTCTTCATCTTTCTTACTCTGCGGAGTAATCTTCATTTCAATAACCGCAGGCGGAATATGAATTTTTTCAAGAATTACAGGATTATCCTGATCACAAAGAGTATCGCCTGTTTTAGTGTCTTTCATACCGATAAGTGCAACGATTTCGCCGGCACCTGCAGATGTAAGTTCTTCTCTGTCTTTCGCATGAATTCTAAGAATTCGTCCTATTCTCTCTTTCTTTCCTTTTGTTGAATTAAGTACAGTTATACCGCTTTCAAGTTTTCCGGAATAAATTCGAATAAATGTCTGCTGACCAACATAAGGGTCATTTATAAGCTTGAACGCAAGCGCACAAAAAGGATCGGACTCAACAGGATGTCTTGTATGAGATTTTGAAGGATCATTAATATCCTGTCCGTGCACAGAACCAATATCAACAGGAGAAGGAAGATAATCAAGAACAGCATCAAGATATTCTTCTACACCTTTGTTTTTATATGAAGATGCGCAGAAAACGGGAGTAATATTCTGATTTATAGTAACAGTTCTCGCAGCTTTTTTAAGTTCATCATATCCGATTTCTTCTTCTGCAAGATACTTTTCCATGATTGCGTCATTGAAATCTGCAATTTTTTCGATCATGTTCTTTCTTGCAGCTTCGGCTTCAGCTTTCATGTCTTCAGGAATATCTTTTTCTTCTCTTTTCAATTCAGCCGGATAATAAACAGCCTTCATTTTCATAAGGTCTATTACCCCCTGAAAATTATCTTCAGCTCCGATAGGAAGCTGAAAAGGAACTGCATTGGCATCAAGATATTTATTCAACTGACCGACAACTTCCATAAAATCAGAACCTACACGGTCCATTTTATTTACAAGCGCTATTCTTGGTACTTTATAACGGTCAGCCTGATTCCAAACTGTTTCAGACTGAGGCTCAACACCGCCCACAGCACAGAAAAGACCTACAAGTCCGTCAATTACACGCATTGAACGTTCAACTTCGACAGTAAAGTCAACGTGACCCGGGGTATCGATGATGTTAATCTGATGATCTTTCCACTTTGTTGTAATTGCGGCAGAAGCGATCGTAATACCTCTTTCCTGTTCCTGCTTCATGAAGTCGGTAGATGCCGCTCCGTCATGAACTTCTCCGAGTTTTCTGTTTACACCTGTGTAAAAAAGAATTCGCTCAGTAGTAGTTGTTTTTCCCGCGTCAATATGCGCGGCAATACCGATATTTCTAAGTTTCGAAAGCGGCATTTTTCCCTCACTATTAAATGTTAATTAAAAAATTTCCTGTTTGATATTAAATCATCTTAGGATATCAACACAAAGTTGTATTCAATCTGACCATACTCTTTTCGCGGCAGGGTTTGTCAATTTTTTTTTAATACCGATCAAGTACCCTAAATTATTTCGGAATGACTCTTTTTGACAAAAAAATAGTAAAAAGAAGCATAATTGCAATCACAGAAAAAGAAAAAGAATAAATGAAAGTAAAAATCTCAGGTGAAAAACAATCCGGAAATGAATACACATATTCATAACGCGACACATAACACTTCATCATAACCGGAATTTGATAAATAAAAGCAGCAAAAATTACCAAAGCAGCAGAAACGGATTTTACAAGAAACAAAAGTCTATGAAGAAAAATTGTTTTATTCTTTCGAGTTGTATTTTTAATGATGAAGAAAATTAAAATCGATACAGATCCCATCATTTTCCAGGCATACGCGGTAAATGAAAAAATAAAAACTGAATAATTCTCCAATAATAAATTATTCAATATTTCTATATCATACTTATCACCCAAATAGGCAAGAAAACCCTCTCTTGGAGAAAAAAACAAATCAAAAATAACCGCGGTGATATCAGACGGAATAAACAGCGGAACAGCCAGCAAAGAAACAATAAGAAGGCCCGGTCTGACATCAAACTTATACAAAAATAATGCAGCCAAAAAGCTTGACGTAAATACAAGAAAGAAAAAGACAAAGAAAAATAACAAAAACATACCTGCATCAGATAAAACTAAAATCTCAATGCTTATTGTTCTCAATGAAAAAATGAGACCTGCGAGAAAAACAGCAGCAAGAATAACCGCCGTGACACGGAAAACTCTATTCTCTAATGCTTTTACCAATTTCTTTGTATTTATAACCATATCTGCCATCATTTAGCCAAAATAATTGCAATCAAGAACTTTTTATCTTTACAGATTAATGAAAAGATTTATGTTTTCTTAAATACAGATATATTCTGTAACTAATAAAACATACTGACGGCATTACTGATGTTTACTAAAAAAATAATTCTATTAGCAACTTTATTATCAGCATTTTCCTGCGCCGGAATTGAAAAAAGAACAAATGATGTAAATTTTGCCCTTGTCGCAAATACTCTGCCCGAATCAGCTTTCAAGACAAATCCGGCCGAACTTGCAAAACTTATTGATTCAATCAATAAAGATAACCCGACATTTCTGATTCATCTTGGGAATTTGATTCAGGGCGGTTCATCAAAAAGCGGTATAATAAAGAATGATGTCGAAAAACAGCTTGATTCTGCAAAAAAAGAATTCTCGCGTTTCAGATCCATTGCATATTTTATCCCGGCAGAACACGATAAATTCGATGACAGTTTTGATCTTTTTAATAAAAGAGAAAATCATGGAGAATATTTTTCATTTAATTACGGAACCCTTCATTTCATTGCGTTAAACGCAACAAATTCGGAAAGATTTATCACAGAAGACCAGTTAATCTGGCTTAAATCAGATATTCAAAAATATAAAGATTCTAGAATAATCATATTTTCAAAAATACCGCTTTTCGCTCCGCAGAAAATTAAAACACAGACAATCACCAATCCTTCGGAAACACACAATATTCTCTTGCAGCATAATGTTTTAGCGGTTATTTCATCAGAATCAAATTTCGAATATGACATTAACAAAGACGGAATCCGGCATATCAATCTCCCGCTTCCGTCCATTGAAGACAAACGAAAAAAATATGATTACTTTATAATTCAAATAGTCAACGGCAAACTATCATTTGAAGGAAAAACAATTAAATGAGTCTTCTTGAAGTCAAATCACTTTATGCAGGTTTCAGAATCAAAGATAAGCTGTATCCGGCAGCCAGAGATATTTCTTTTACTCTTGAAAAGGGTCACGCATTAGGCCTCATTGGAGAAAGCGGATGCGGAAAAACCGTTACAGCTTATTCCATTATGCGGCTTTTGCAGAGTCCCGGTGAAATAATATCCGGAGCAGTATACTTTAAGGAAGAGGATCTTCTGCAGTGCAGCGAAGCGGAAATGCGCCTGAAAAGAGGTAAAGAAATCTCAATGATCTTTCAGGAGCCTTCAACAGCTCTTGATCCATGCTATACAGCCGGGTATCAAATATCTGAGACTATTCTAGCCCATCAGAATATTTCTAAAAAAGAAGCACGGAACAAAGCTATTGAACTTATTGACAGCATGAAAATTCCTGATCCCGAAAAAATATACTCATGCTATCCGCACGAACTTTCCGGCGGCATGCAGCAGCGAATAATGATTGCTTCAGCACTTGCTTCAGGCTCTTCTCTTATGATCGCGGATGAACCAACCACCGCACTGGATGTAACTGTTCAGTCGCAAATATTATCAATCTTAAAAAGCAAGGTTGAAAATGAAGGACTTTCATTAATTTTTATTTCTCATGATCTCGGAATTACGGCAAATCTTTGTGAACGCACAGCCGTTTTATATGCCGGCGAAATAGTTGAAATTGGTTCCTCGGAAACAATTTTCTCGGATCCGATGCATCCTTATACTCAGGCTCTCATAGAGTCAATTCCTGCACAAAACTGCAAAGAAAAACACTTAAACCCGATAGTGGGCAATGTTCCGCCTATAGACTTTGAAACAAAGGGCTGCCGTTTTTATGACAGATGCAGGGAACGCAGTCCGGAATGTCTTGAAAACAAAATTTCACTTGAAGAAAAAAAGAAAAATCATTCGGCAAGATGCATAAAAAAATGAGAGGAAGCATGGGCTTCCTCTCTAAGTAAAAGGTCTATTGGAATATTAGTAGGCCAACTTAATTTTATAGACATTTTCAACAGCAGAAAGAATAGCTCTACGGCTGTTATCATCTGCGTTTGTAAGCATGTCAAACACTTCTGATCTTGTATAAGAAATGTCAAAGTGCTCGCAATTTCCCAAGCCTTTATCTCCGCAGAAGCTTCTGTTGCAACAGTCTTTACAAATTGATTTATTCATATTTTCCTCCAGTTTCTTAAGTACACATATTATATAGCAATAATCGTGCCACATTTAAGAACTTAAGGCGAAGCACTTATTAGATATTAACAGTGATTTTACTGAACATATTATCTGATTTGACCATATTTTATCATAAATTTAAACACTATTTATACATTTTTAATTTTTTGTTAATTTAACTGGTTTTGCATCAACGTGCGAATTAATATCATTGTATCATTTTTGCAACATCAACAAGTAATTCTGGTTTACAATATGTTAATCAACTTCATTTTCAATCTCTTTTACGGATGGCTGTACTGCTTTTTCCATAAAATGATTTCTATAATGAGACGGAGTCATTCCGAACTTCTTTTTAAACACTGTATTAAACACAGATTTGGAATTAAAACCCGAATCAAGACTTGCGTGAAGAATATTTACATCTCTGGAGGTATTTGAAATAATAGCGGCAGCAAAGTCTATCCTGTAATCATTAACAAAATTAAAGAAATTTTTACCGAAAGTATCATTGATTATTTGAGATATATTATGCGTTGATACGTTTATTTTATTGGAAAAATCTTTTATCGAAAAGTCCGGATCGAGATAAGGTTTTTCGACATCCATACAGTTTATTATACGCTTTAGATAATCAGCTTTAATAGTCTCTGATAACAGGTTTTTTCTGTACTTTGAATGACCAACTGTCTCACTATCACAGCTCGAATTGATTAGATTATTCGCATCAGTATCAGGCGAAACTTTACCTAGAATATAGTATCCGGCCGAATAGATAGAAATTACTGTAAAAAATGAATTAACTAGTGATAAAATCTCAGGTAAAAAAGGAATTTTTATTATATGGAAAAAAGTCCAGAAATGAGCAAATGATTCCATATAATAGAAATTAAGAGAAAGGAATGGAAGAAGCCAAAGAATAAAAACTGCAAACAAAAAAACAAGAAGCCATGTAGTCGAACTTCTTTTTATCCCTGGAAAAAATATTTTTTGCCTGTTTCGGTATCTAAAGACATCCTTCAGCGAAAAAACAAGATAACTGAATATAATTACATACTTTATATTCTGCGAATAAAACCTGAACCGAGTGATTCCGCTTTCATCAAAATCAATAACAGAATAAGTTCCGTATCCAAGATAGTGAGTATTAAAAAATAAGCCGATTCCGAAAAAAACTATCGCAGGAACGAAATGAATAAAATCAAAAAAGCTTAACCGGACATTTTTCCCAAAAAGAAAGCGGACATATAGCAGAATAAGAAATCCGTATAAAAAACCCAATGTATCTTTTACTAAAAATAAAGGGAGATACTCAGACCACATATGGGCCTTATAAACATAATGCAGTGCGAGCTCATAAGATACAAATAAAATTGCAAAAGAAAAAACTCTGTCTGATCCCGATCTGCGGAAGAGCAAGAAAAACAAAAAAAAACCCTGGGCCGCTGCTAATAGACATAATTGAGTAATTATTCCATTAATTAACACAAATTGTTCAAACATACCTACAACTCAAATGAATGATACTTATTAAATAAAGCATTTTATGCTTTTCTCACTTCTTACAGAATAAAATAATGCTATTTTTTGAAAATATCTAAAAATGCCTTATTTTAACGTTTACTAATGAAAGGTCAAGATGCTTTATGACATTTAATCCGTTTTTATGTTCTACCTTATAAGATTGAACGACAAATTTTTTAAAATAGGTATGCTTATATTGATTAAGCCTAAATACCAAGGAAATTGCAGATGATAAAGCTTACAGATAAAAATGAACGGCAGGCTCTACGCTTTATGGCGCCCTTTCTGATTCTGATGTTCATATTCACCATTATAGTATTCGGAATCGGTTTTTTAACCAGTCTTACCGATGCCCAGGGAATTAATCCTGGAAAAAACATCGGATTTCAAAATTTCAAGAATATTCTCAAGGACACTTATTTCTGGAATTCTGTTTATGTTTCATTTAAATTCGCAGCTGTTTCGGTTGCAATTCAGATTCCGGCTGCGTTTTTGATTTCTTTATGGATAGAAAGCCTGCCGTATAAAAGAACGCAGAGTTTACTCAAAGCAGCCTTTTTCATACCTTCTCTCATCAATACTCTTGTAGCAGGAATTCTTTTCAGGCTGTTATTCACCGGAGAACAATGTATCGCAAATATTATCATCGGCTTCTTCGGAGGAAATCCGAATATGAACTGGCTTGATGATAAAACTCTTGCTTTTCCGCTGCTTGTATTTGTTTCTTTCTGGCAATGTATCGGATTTCAGATTATATATTTCTCAGCAAACCTCAGGTCACTTAATCAGTCGCCTTATGAAGCAGCCAGAATTGACGGAGCCGGAAGACTCAGCATACTAAAAAACATCACTTTGCCGCTCATGAAACCCGCCTTGATATTCATGACGATAACGTCTGCCGTATCATCGCTTCTGGTTTTTGACCTCATTCTCGGTCTTTTTCAATATAATATTTATGAAAATGTCACCGGGATTATTCTCTATATCTACCTGAGAGCATTTCAATGGGATCTTGAAATCGGGGCTGCAAGCGCCGCAGGATGGATTGCTTTTTTTCTGATTCTGGCAGTGAGTCTGCTTCAGCTTAAATTTCTCGGACTTGGTGAAAAACATGAAGATTGAAAACAGATTCCCGGGACTTGACGGACTGCGCGCTGCAGCATGTCTATTAGTAATATTTCATCATGTCGCGCAGAGACTGGACATATACTCGCAGCATTTCATTCTTCAGCATATACAGCTCTTCTTTCTGATGGGAAACACCGGTGTAAGCTTTTTTTTCGTACTCAGCGGATTTCTCCTTTCTTATCCATTCTGGAAAAATTATATTTCAAACCTTGATTTTCCGGATATTTCAAACTACGCAAAGCGCAGAGCGGCACGCATAGTACCGGGTTATTACGCTTCATTCGCAGTAAGTACTATTCTTGCCCTGCTTTTTATTCCTGATATGGATTATTTTGCCAGAAGACTTATAACAGGATTAACTTTCACGGCAGGATTTCATTACACAACACTTTTTCCGTCGTTTGTAAATTCACCTTTGTGGTCTATCAGTTTCGAAGTTTTTTCATATTTACTAATGCCGGTTTTCATGTTCGGCCTATTCCGCTTTACTGGAGAAAAAAGATCATTTAAAAAAGGAATCATTTATTGGGTATTCACCCTACTCCTGATAATCGGTATAAATCAGCTTATACACATGTATCTTACTCCTGATAATGTCAAACGAGGATGGGAATTCGGAGTCACAGGCGGATCAAAATGGTGGATGCCGAATTACAACCCAATAGGCTTTTTCGGTCATTTCACATTCGGAATACTAGCCGGCGGAATATGCGCCTATTTTATAAAGAATAAAACTCTCAGAGACAGAATCGCTGATAAAAACATTTTCGACATTGCTTCAATTGTTAGCTCCGCGGCCATAATAGGACTCCTATGCTATGTACGTACCGAAGAAGAATTCACTCACAGCATTCAAAAGCAGCCTTACTACTTTCCATATCTGACAGCATTGATTTCAATACTCGCCGTTTCGCTTGTAAATTCAAAATTTACCGGAAAATTATTTGATTCGCGCTTTATGAGATTTACAGCTAAAATTTCTTTCGGCCTTTATATCTGGCACTATGTAATAATAGCATTGATTTCTTTCTATATTCTTCCCGAGTATATGAACTACATGGCAATCAAAGACTGGAGACTATGGGCGGGTGCTTCATTATTGATGATAGTAATTTCTTACGGAGCGGCAGCACTATCTTTTCAATTCATCGAAAAACCTTTCATCGAAAGAGTTCAAAGAGTCCGGGAAAAAGTATTTAGAGCTAAAAGAAAAATAAGGCCGGGGAAGCTTCTCAGTGCATTTTTACTTTGCATTCTCGCTCTTCTGTTTATTTTTCCGCTTTTATGGCTGCTTGACGCATCCCTTCGTCCGCCTCTCGAAGTAATACAATCGCCTCCTGCGATTTTTCAACAGCCTATATGGAAATCAATTGAAAGCTATACGAGGGATTCTTATCTCGCGGCATTCTGGCATTTTGATGTCGGCCGAGCCCTGTTTAATTCGATAATAGTATCTTCAGGAACAATTTTTTTAACAGCAATTGTAGTATCTCTATACGCATACGCACTTGTCTTTATGGAGTTCAAACATAAGAAATTTTTCCTGATTCTTGCCCTTTCAACCATGATGATCCCGGCTAACGCACTTATGATACCGATGTACAAAGTCGCGAAGAATCTGCATCTGCTCAACAGCTGGTTCGGACTGATTCTTCCAGGTGCTGTCAGCGGATTCGGCGTATTTCTTTTACGGCAGTATTTCATGAGAATTCCGTTAGCAGTAATTGAAGCTGCCCGTATGGACGGAGCCGGACATTTAAGAATTTGGTGGCACATCATTCTTCCTCTCGCAAGACCAGCGCTTGCGGCGCTTGCAATAATTCAGTTCCGAATTGTCTGGAATGATTTCCTTAATCCGGTAATAATTATGCGCGATGAAAAGCTTATGACTCTTCCTGTAAGAATTCTGCTGATAAACGACACAGGAGCAGTACTCGCGGCAGGCTTTATTTCTATAATAATACCATTACTTCTATTTCTGAAATTTCACAGACAGTTTACGGAAGGACTAACAGAGGGAATACGCAAATGACAAACAAAGGAGATAATATGAATACAAGAAAAATTGCACTGCTAATTTTAGCCCTTGGATGCATTATTACGGCCTGCAAAAAATATCCGGCAGAATACAAAATCAAAGATATGTATTCCTTAATGCTGAAAAACCCGGATAAAGCTGTAGATTTCGCACGTACCAGTGCAGAATTCTGGACTAAAACATATGACGAAAAGAACGGCGGCTTCTTCACAATGGTTGCACGCAATGGAGACGTCCTCGGAAATAATTATAAGTCAACATTGTCTCAAAGCAGAATAATGTATGCCTTCTCCCGCGCGTATATGCTTACTGGTGATAAAAAATTCTTAAAGTACGCAAACTATGCCGAAGATTTCATCAGAACAAAGTGTTACGACAAAGAACACGGAGGCTTTTATACTACCGTTGATGCTACCGGGAGAAATATTGATTTCACTTATGATATTCTTCTGAATCAAAACAACAGACAAAGAGAAAAATGGTCTTTCATGCAGCACTATGCTCTCCTGGGTTATTCCGCACTTGTCGACGCCACTCGGAATGAAAAACATTTTGATTTTCTGATTAAATCGCGCGCGCTTTTGGACGAAAAACTGTATGACAACAGAAAAGGATACGAAGGTTATTTCGAATCAGCCGATTATGACTGGAGAAATCCGAGAGGAAAAGGATTTACACCGACCATGGACTGCGTAACGACACACGGCCTTTCTCTTTACCTTCTAACTAATAATGAAAAATACAAGGAAAGACTTATTTCTCTTGCGGACAATGTTATAACTCACATGTATCCGACCTCAAAATCAAGAAAAATCGGCTATGAAGAGCAATATGACTCCGAATGGAGACCCCGTGACGAATCATTCATTTTTATCGGTCATATGCTTAAAACTGCATGGTGCCTTCAGCGCGCGAATCTGATTAGCCCAAAAAAGGAATATTCAGAAACAGCAGAAAAAATACTTCACAACATCAACGAAAAAGCATGGGACAACTCAAACGGCGGACCATACAATTTCGCAGACAGCTTCGAAGGAGTAATTACCAATGACAATAAAAACTATTGGACTCTGGAGCAGGCAATCACCAGCGGTCTAATAAACTATTATGTAACGGGAAACACCTTGTATCTCAAAATGGCTGATGAGGCATGCGGATTTTTCGAGCGGTATACAATCGACAAGGAATATGGGGACATCTTTGATGAAGTTAAACCTGACGGGAAAAGACTTAAAACAGACGAAGATGAATATAAGGGCTCTTACTGGAAAAGCGCATATCATTCACTTGAAACAGCCTATTATCTTTATCTGTATGGAAATCTATATTTTCATAAAAAGGATGTATCTCTTTTCTACAACATCGAAAAATCTTCTAAGAATCGGGAATTTCCGATGAACCCTGTTGAGGAAATTCAGAATCTAATCATTTCAAAAGTCGAACTCAATGGAAAAGATTATACTGATTTTGATTCTAAAAAACGAATTCTCAGAGTACCTGCAAACACAGAAGGTGAATTCAAGGTAACTTATTCCATGATAAAATAAGACAAACTTATCATAGAAAGACAGAGACTGCTTCTGTCTTCAAAAATAAAAAAAACGGGCTTAACAATGCCCGTTTTTTTATTCAGATATTTTCTTTTTTACAAATCTTCCGGATTCAGTAAGAAGCGAATTATTCCACTTTCCTGAAGGCTTTGCATTAGCCTTCAAAGCGGATGCTGATTCCATTTTATTAAACAATGACCAGTTGCACCAGCTAAGCTTGTGTTTATCCATAAAATCAAGCCATATCAGACTTTCTTCAATGTCAACAAAACCGTCGCCGTTATTTTCACAAGTACCCCATTCAGAAACAAAAATTGGAAGACCTTTTGAGATAGCAGCTTCAGCTCTGTCTCTAAATGTTTTTTTGTGAGTCGCCGCATAGAAATGAAGGGCATATGCAACATTCTTTCCGTTTTTAACTGGAAACTCCGCAGCAATATCCACATCCTGCGACCATGATGTAGTTCCGACAATTATGACATTGTCTGATCCGTTGGCGCGTATCGTTTCAATGACAGATTCGGAATATTTTCTTACATCCAGCCATTGATCATTTATAGGTTCATTAAATATTTCAAAAATAATATTAGGATACTGCCCGTATCCGGCAGCCATTTCAGCGAAAAATTTCTTAGCTTCTTCCGTATGGCTTATCGCATCATGATCATGCCAGTCAATGATTACATAAATGCCTTTTTCAATTGCCGCATCCAGAACTATTTTAAGCTTATCAATTTCTCCGGAATTTTCAAGATAACCGCCCTTGACAACTCCCATTGCGGCACGTATTACCGTGCATTTCCAATCATCCGCAAGAGTATTAACAACATCCTTATTCCAAAATCCGTTTGACCATTGACTCCAATATAGACTCATTCCTTTTAATTGAACGATATTTCCGTTCGCATCACAAAGATTGACTCCTTTAATCTGAAGTTTTCCATATTTGGAAACAGGAGAACCTTCAGGTGCAGGAGAAATCTTCAAAATACTCTTTTCAACAACCGGGATATTCTCTTGTTTGGATTGATTATCCTTTTTACATGACAGAAATAGTATTGCCGGCATAAGAGAACAGACAATTAAAAATCTTAAATTCAATAAATTCATCATTTAACCTTTCTTTTATAACATTATTGATTAGTTCTTTCAAACGATTGTCAACCATTTTACCGTCCAAGCGTACTGTATAATAATAAAATAACTTCAGATGTTTTTGATCATTTTGATGATGACAACACAATCAAGTTTGAAGATAATGATGCCGATAATTATATAAGACATTTTTTACGGTAAAAATATGCGTTTTGTTCTTCTTTCTGATTTTGCTCTTGGTTTAACAGATGATTTTCTTCCAATATCGGACGAAGACCGCCTAGACACGCTCAAAAACGCAATTAAAGATTCAGCTGATGCGGATGCAATCCTAATCCCAGGAAATATTTTTACTAATATTTCCCCTGAAATAACAGATAAATTAAACATTATTTTTGCAGATAGAAACGGAATTGATGCAAAAATTATCATTCTCCTAACTGATGAAGAAAGAAGAATGATGGAGGAATTGAATCTAGATATTGAATCCGCAGATAAAATTTTCACAAAAGATAATGAACCGTTTCTATTAGAAAAGGATAATGAAAAAATTTATTTTTACGGGTCTTCCAGAAAAGATGATATTTTTCTTACGGATAAAACCTCTGAAGACGGTTTTCATATAGGTCTTTTCAATTTAAACATTGAAGAATATGCTGAAAATGAAATTGAAATGAAGACCTTTTTCAAAAAGCTTCCTCTTGATTTTTACGCACTCGGCGGAATCAACACAACCAAAATTTTTAAAGTATCAGGTAAAATAATAGCTGCATACCCGGGTCACGCTGAAGCTTTTTCCGCAGAAGAAAATTCCGCAAAGTATTCGTTAAACATTGTGACTTCAGACGATTCCATTTATGAAATAAAAAGATTACCTCTAAAAAGTACAAAATTCGTATCGCTGACCATTGATTGCGATAATAGTAATTTAAATGATATAGAAGCCATGGTCGATGAATCAAAAAATTCCGAAACACGTCTTTATATTAGATTTGACGGAATGAGAAATTATCCAATAGATAATTTCAATCTGGAAAAAAAATATAAGTCAGTCAAAATAGACGACAATTCTTTTCCGACATTAAAGCAATTATCATCAGAGATTGAAACAAACGGAATGTGGAGAGATTTTTTCGACTTGCTGAATACCAAGCAAATACCGGAGGATGTGGATATTAAAGAATTGTCGCGGATGGTTTTTTGCATTATCAAAAACGGATCAATAATTTCGGAGGACTGGATTTGCGCTTTACTCAATGCATAGCTGCCAAAACCGGTGTTCTTGAAAATAAGATCATCAATTTTGACAATTCAATTACAATAATTTACGGGGGAAATGAATCAGGAAAGTCGCTTTTCGCAAAAGCGATGATAGATTCTGCTTTCGCAATACAAAAAGAAAACCGCATCTTATCTGAAGACATGTGGAGCAATCTGTATGTGAACATGACACTTTCGGATGAAAATGAAAAAATGACAATTATCCGGAACGGAAGCAGTCTAATAACTTTCGCAGATGTCTCATCCGGAACCGGAAAAGAAGTTTATGCCGGTGAAACCGATATCGCCAGGTTTTCTGACAAAATTAAATCTCAGCAGAATCTTTCAAACTCCATGATTTGCCGCCTGATTACAACACTGACACCGCAGGTTTTTATTGATGCATCACTTATATCCTCTCCTTTCGAATCATTTCTTGCACCTTACTATAGTTACGAGAATATCAATAAAATTGTATCATTTTCGGAAGATAAATTCATAGATATACACTCAAAACTTAAACACAGCATTTATTCCGAACATATTTCATCCAGAATAAACAACTCATTCCTTTCTAATATTTTTTATCACGAAAATGAAATTCAGAAAATCAAAAAAGAGCTTCAGATTTTTGATGTTCATTTTTCAAAGATTGACAAATTATCACAGGAATTATCAGAAATAAAAAACCGCAATCAAAGCATTGAAAAAGAACTGATTGAGATTGAAAGCAGAACAGCTTTTCTTCATAAATCTCAGGAGGCTCTTGCAAATGTTTTCATAATAGAAAGCAAACTCAACGGACTCAAGAACTTTGTTGCATCAGAGGAAAGCAAAGTTTCTGCGATAGAAACAAAAAAACAGAAACTTAACGACAGGTTTTCGAAATTCATAAATCTTTCTGAAACCCAGAGAAATAATCTTAACAACATTCAGCTTGCTTACAAGTATGCAATTGATGCGAAAGATTCGTTGATTAAACGACTAAAAACAATCGGAATTCTAAAAAACTTATGCTATACTCTAACAGCTTCATTTTTCTGCGCGTCGCTGGCGTTTCCTGCAGTCGTCCATTTTTTTCATCAATATTTTGAACAAATAAATACTCTTCATAAAATTTTAATTCCTTCATCAGGATTATTTATATCCATACTTTCTATTGCAATAATCCGGTTCAGATTAAAAAAAGATATCAGCCACAAACTGGAGGAGCTCTTCAATCAAAGAGTTGCAGAACTCAAAGAGATTTTATCAAAAAGCGATATACCGGTATCATCAGAGCATTTCGAAGACATGTTTGAATTTCTTCTTCAATATTTCGAAGAGTACTCTGAATTTCTTGAAAATGAAGCTGAAATAGATGACATTGAAAATTCTTTGTTTCCTGAAGAAAAAATCAACAGCGTCAGACAGGAAATTCTTGATCTTGAGAAAAACAGATCAGTTCTTCTGAAGTCGCTCGAAAGTATAAACGGTGAAAGAAACTCAAAAAATACTGCAATCAATAAACAAATTGAAGGAAACTCAGAAAAAATCGCAGTTTTAAAAGATGAACTTGAGCGGAACATAGAAATTCTAAATAGAATGAACGAAGAACTTCAAGCCAGAGGAAAAGAAAGCAGCCAGAGTGAATCACTTAATCAGAGAAAACTTTTTCACGAACAAAAACTTAAAAGCTTAAAATCATCGCACAGAAGCGCTTCATTCATACTTACAAATATGACTCAGGCAAGAGCAGAATTTGAAAACAGAGCCTTCACACAAATTTCCGAAGATACTTATTCTATTTTCTCAGAAATAACATCTTCGAGCTCCGTAAATAAACAAGATACGGATTTGCTGATCAAAGGGGATATGAGCTCGATTAAAAACACATCTCTCCGATATTCCGCATTACTGGCTTTCAAGCTTGCAATGGGAAGAGCAATGAAAAATTCGAACATTTCACTGCCTTTAATAATTGACGAACCCGCATCATATCTGGATAAGGGAAAAATTGATAAATTTTTCAGCATACTGTCGGAATTTTCATCTGAAAGGCAGATCATAATACTTACATGCGATGATAAACTCTTTTCCGGCATAGGTCAAACGGTTAAATTCTGATGAATAATGGCGATCAATTAACTTTTTCGGACGATAAAACTGTTGAATCCGTGAACCGCGGTCTTGATTTTCTTGAGAACGGCGATTTTATGAATGCATTCTCGGTTTTTGATTCCATAATGAACAACAAACCAGATTATCCCGGAGTTGAAGCGGGATACCGTACATCGCGTTACTGGCTTAATCGTGTTCCGGGTCTGGCCACTCTGAACAATGGTAAGGAAAGTGCTGATTTTTTAATGGGTCAATGGAACGAATTTGAAAATTATTCCAGAGAAAAGAATTTTTTCGGCGGAAGCGCATTCAAGGCTGTTCAGAAATATATTTACTATAATTCAAGCGAACATTACAAAACAGCATTTGCGAATCAGGAATCTCCTGCAGATAACTTCAGCCTTCTTATGAACCTTGCAGTATGCTTCATGACTCTTGAAGATTATCCGAAAACCATAGAAACACTGGAATATGCAAAAAGCTTTTTTAAAAACGATCCGAAACTGCTTTCAATTCTAGCGGCCGCATATTTCAAAACCGGAGAAGCTCCAAAATCTCTTCTTTTATTCAGAGAAGCATTTTTCATCAATCCGTCAGCAATAGACATCGAACTCATCAAATGTGAACCGATAAATGAACTCACGAGCGCTTCCAAAGAAGCACATCCTGATGAAGATATAAGGGAATGGGTTCCTGTTTACGGATTTCTCATGGATATTTTTTATGTAAAAGGAAAAATCAGTCAGCAAACCGCAGAACTTATTACAAAAGATATCGCTTCTCTTGAAAAATCTTATCAGTCAATGACAAGAGAGAAACTCAAAAAATCAAATGTGCTTCCCCGTCTGATCAATAAATACTTATGGCTTTATGATTACTATCATTTTCAGAATTACGATCTCTCTATATTATCCCAGATATCCCAAAGACTTATTGAAATAGATAAATCCCTGTTCGGATCATATTTCTCCAAAAATAAACCCTAAAAACTGTTGACAGCGGCACCTTGCAAAATTTCAATTTTTTCATTGATTGCTATATCATATTGAGGAAATTATGCAGTTATCGACATCTTATGAACCTAAAGAAACAGAAGAAAAATGGCTTAAAGCATGGAATGAAGGAAATTTTTACCACGCCGATGAAAAGGACAATAAAGACGCATATTGCATAGTCATTCCTCCGCCGAATGTAACGGGATCTCTTCATATGGGACATGCCCTGAATAATACTCTTCAGGATATTTTAGCAAGATGGAACCGCATGAAAGGCAAATCGGTTCTCTGGATGCCGGGAATGGATCATGCCGGTATAGCGACTCAGAACGTCGTTGAAAGACTTCTTGCAAAAGAAGGAAAATCACGTCACGATATGGGACGCGAAGCTTTCGAAAAAAGAGTATGGGAATGGAAAGCCGAATCCGGCGGAATGATACAGAGCCAGCTTAAGCGGCTTGGTGCGAGCCTTGACTGGGAGAGAGAAAGATTTACACTCGATGAAGGTCTCTCTAAAGCCGTACGTAAAGTTTTTGTCACCCTGTACAAAGAAGGACTCATCTACCGCGGAGAAAGAATAATCAACTGGTGCCCTAGATGCGAAACTGCCCTTTCTGACATTGAAACAGAATATAAAGACCTTAATGGAAAACTTTATCATTTAAAATATCCCTATGCAGACGGAAGCGGATACATCACAGTTGCAACAACAAGACCCGAAACAATGCTTGGAGATACAGCCGTTGCAGTAAATCCTGATGATGAAAGATATAAAAACGTTATCGGCAAAAAACTGATCCTTCCGTTAATCAACCGCGAAATTCCTATTATCGCTGATTCTTATGTTGATAAGGAATTCGGAACAGGTATGGTTAAAATAACCCCTGCTCACGATCCTAACGATTTTGAAATGGGCAAACGTCATTCTCTTGAAGAAATCAATGTTCTTACGCCCAAGGGCTTCATAAATGAAAACGGGGGATCTTACAACGGTCTCGACAGATTCGACGCCCGCAAAAAAATAATTGAAGACCTTGAAAACCTCGGTCTTGTAGAAAAGATCGAAGACAATCCTCATTCAGTCGGACATTGCTACAGATGCTCGACAATAATTGAACCGTATATAAGCAGTCAATGGTTCGTAAAAATCAAACCGCTTGCAGATGAAGCAATAAAAGCTGTTGAAGATGAACGCATAAAATTCGTTCCTAAAAACTGGGAAAAAACTTATTTCGAATGGATGAGAAATATCCGCGACTGGTGTATTTCACGTCAGCTTTGGTGGGGTCACAGAATTCCGGCATTTTACTGCGAAGACTGCGGCCATATAAATGTCGAAATGGAAGATCCAAGCAAATGCTCAAAATGTTCATCAACTAATATCAAACAGGATGAAGACGTTCTCGATACATGGTTCAGTTCCGGACTCTGGCCGTTTTCAACTCTCGGATGGCCTGATGATACAGCCGAGCTCAAGAAATACTACCCTACTTCAGTTCTGGTTACGGGTTTTGACATCATATTCTTCTGGGTTGCCAGAATGATTATGATGGGCTTGAAATTCATGGGAGATGTGCCTTTTAAGGATGTCTATATCCACGCTCTTGTCCGTGATGAACACGGTCACAAGATGAGCAAATCAAGAGGAAACGTAATTGATCCGCTGATAATGATGGATAAATTCGGTACGGACGCATTCAGATTTACTCTTGCGATGTTTGCAGCCCAGGGCCGCGATGTAATCATGTCGGAAAAACGAATCGAAGGATACAGAGCGTTTTCGAACAAAATATGGAATTCGACACGTTTCGTTCTCATGAATCTCGGCGAGAATTTTTCTACAAAGGGAATCAATAATGCTTCACTCGAACGTTTCGACAAATGGATTCTTTTCCGTCTCAACTGTGCAATAGATGAAATTTCTAAAGCATTAAGCGAATACAGATTCAATGATGCGGCACAATCCGTTTATTCATTCTTCTGGAATGAATTCTGCGACTGGTATCTTGAACTTACAAAACCGCGTCTATACGGTCATTCCGGCGAAGAGTCCGCAAACTGCGCCAAAGAAGTTCTTTTTCATGTTCTAAAAGAATCGGTTAAACTTCTCCATCCGTTCATGCCTTTTATCACGGAAGAAATATGGAGCAAGATTAAGGACAAGAATCAGGATTTACTGATAATAACCAAATATCCGGAAACTGATCCGAATTTTAATTTTATAAAAGAAGCCGACGAAACAGCGCTTTTTCAGGAAATCATTTATAAAATCAGAAATATCCGCGGTGAGATGAATATCGCACCTGATAGAAAGGCTGATCTGATAATCAAATCCGAAAGCCCGCTTGTGAAAGAAATCGTCGAGAAAGAATCTGCTCAGCTGAAATCACTTGCAAAGATTGAGTCCATTAAAGTCGATGCATCTTATAAACCAGAGAAAAGCGATTGCTCCGCAGTTATTAAAGATGCCGAAATTTATCTTCCTCTTAAAGGACTGATTGATGTCGATAAAGAACTTGAAAGACTCAACAAGGAATTATCTAAAATTGAGGCCGATCTTTCACGTGTTGAAGGCAAACTTTCAAATGATAAATTCATATCATCAGCACCTGAAGATATCGTAGCAAAAGAAAAAACAAAACGTGATGAATTCGTTGAACTGAAAAATAAAATCACCGAAAGCATCAACAATCTTAAAAATCTATAAACCGGAAACGATGTATAAAATAATATTTTATACATCGTAAAACTTCTGAAGATTTTTGAACGACAAAGCTTCTGCCAGATGCTTCTTTTCGATATTTCCGCTTTCATCAAGATCCGCGATTGTTCTTGCAACTTTCAAGACACGAAATAGCGAGCGGGTCGAAAGATTTAATGAAATTGATGCTTTTTCAAGAAAATCCGAAGAATCAGAATCGAGCTTACAATGTTTTTTTGTCTGAGAGCTTGTCATCCGTGAATTATATTCATGAGAATCGGATTCAAATCTTTTGCGTTGTATCCTCCGCGCTGAACTGACTCTTTCTTTAATTGAATCTGAATGTTCAGATTCGGAAACACTCATAAGTTCCCGGTAATTAATACGCGGAACATAAACCTCAATGTCAATTCTGTCAAGGATCGGTCCTGCGATTTTTCTGAAATAGTTTTTTATAATATGAGGCGGACATTTGCACTTTATTTTATCATCAAAAAGATATCCGCACGGACAAGGATTACTCGATGCAACAAGCATGAAATCCGCCGGGAAAGTTACTGAACCGTAAGCACGGGAAACAGTAATTTCATAATCTTCAAGCGGCTGACGCAATGATTGAAGAACATTATTTTTAAATTCCGAAAATTCATCCAGAAAAAGGACGCCGTTATGAGCCAATGAGATCTCACCTGCTCCGGGGATCTTTCCGCCCCCGACTAATGCAGCATCGGATGAAGTATGGTGAGGTGTTCTAAACGGCGGTATTTTTTTTAAACCTATTCCGCAAGGCAGAACTCCCGAAACTGAATGAATCATTGTTGTTACAATCGATTGCTGTTTCGAAAGATTCGGCAGTATTGATGGAAGTGATTTTGCAATCATAGTTTTTCCGCTTCCCGGAGGGCCGTACATTAATATATTATGATTTCCGGCAGCAGCTATTTCTATAGCACGTTTTACGGTTTCGTGACCATAGACATGTTTAAAATCATAAAGGCATTCTTCACTTTCAAAACCCTTTTCTTCATAAACATATTTTTCACTTTCACCGTTAACTGCATCTACTGCTTCACGAAGATTTTTTACAGCATAAATATCAATCAGTCCCGGAGATGATGCTTCTATGCGGTTATAGTATGGAAGGATTATTTCCTTGTAACCGAGATCGTAAAGCGCTATGACCATCGATATCACACCGTTTACGCCTCTAATATCACCGTCGAGTGAAACTTCACCTACAACAGGAATAGGCTTTTCCGGCAGAGATATCTGACCGGTTATATTCAAAATAGCCAATGCTATTGCAAGATCATAATTCGAACCCTGTTTTCTGAAAGTTGCGGGCGCAAGATTTACGATATAATTATGCGGCGGGAATATATAACCGGAATTTTCAATTGCGCTCCGTATTCTATCCTTTGATTCCTTAATGACCGAATCAGGAAGTCCGATTATTGTAAAACCCGGCAGACCCTTAATAAGATCTATTTCGATTTCGACAATCTGTGAAGTAATCCCGTTAATTCCAAGGGATAGAGTTTTGGCAAGCATTCGTTTCTCCTCAGTAATTAATACGGATTTGAAACAGAAATTTTACTTAAAAAATGATTTCTATGAGTTTTTTTTAATATCCATGAGCATCGTCAGATAAGACCGCTTTTCAAGACGATTTATTCCAAGCTTTTGCGCAATTACAAGTATTTCCTGTTCTATTACATCTTTATCAGAACCGATTTTTTCGACCTCAATAAACTTTCCGACTTCCTCTACATCATCAAGGCAAATTGTAAAATCAGAATAATTAAATATTTCTCTTACCTTTTTAACTCTGCCGCGGGGCATAAAAGATAGCTTCTCTATCATCGCATAAGCTGCAGAATAATCTCCGATGGAAAACTCAATCTCCTCGCGAACCTTTATTCCGGACGATTGCCTTGGTCCTTTGTAAGTAAAACAAAAATCATTGCCGCTTTTTCTAATGCGGAAAGCTTCTCCTGTTTCAGCGAAATCCCTTGAAGGATGTGAAAAATAAACATCCTCTTCTTCAAGCCTGGAAACGAACACAGCACCTAAAGATTCAAGTTTTCTACGCAACTCGTCTTCATCATCATAATATGCTTTTAATTCAATTTCAAAATTCAAAGAGGATTCCTTATCGGCCACTGTATTATTCGTCCATCCTGTCCTATGGAATTAACTTTTTTACCGTTGACGGTAATGGAGATTCCTTTAACTCCGGGAAACTGCCTCGCAGTATAATAGATCTGATTAACACGGCTGAGTGCGATATCTCCGAATGCCTCATGAGAAATATCCGAAGATACATCGATATATGCAATTCCGCCGCGTATTACCGCTGAATGTACTTTCAGCGATTTAGGTATACTTGAAAGAAATCCTTTTTTCTCTTCATCGCGCGAAAGCCCCTTCGATAAAACTGTCAGAGCTTCACGCAGATCATTTCCTGCCGGAACTGACCGTTCAAACGGGATATATTTTATCTTTCCGCTGTCTTCATTTACGGAAATAAAAAAACTTTTTACCTTAACCTGCTTTGGAAGATTTTCTTCGCTGTTTTCTTTTTTTTCATCATTTTTTTCATCTTTAATTTCATCAGCAATCTCAGTTTTATCATCTGAAGGTTTTTCCTGTGACTTAACCGAATCTTCATGCGGCAATTCTTTCTGCACATGTGATGCTGCCGGATTATAATCAAGAATGTTAACGGCAAGAACGGCAATTACAGCAACAAGAATCATTATAATCAAAACATAATGAGCACTCGAAGTTTTCTTCTTAGCTCTGGTTGACGTTTTTTTGGGAAGAACAGCTTTTAACGGGTCTTTCTTAACGCGGGCCATTGATATCTCCGGTTTTTCCGCCAGAAGTACAGAAAGAAACACGGTTTTTTCCGGATCTTTTCGAATCATAAAGAGCTGAATCCGCTCTGGCTATCATTGTATTGTTGTTTTCTTTAATCGAACGGTCAAACTCTGTAACACCTATGGAAACAGTTGTTTTAAGTTCTTTCCCATCATGAGTTATCCTGCTGCTTGCAATCTGATCGCGTATTCTTTCTGCAACATTCAAAGCGTCATCAAGATTAGTTCGCGTTAAAATAACTGCAATTTCCTCTCCGCCGTATCTAGCAGCAGTATCTATCTGACGGCAGTTCTTTTTTACGAGAGATGAAACATTCTTTAAAACAATATCACCGCAAAGATGTCCGTAGGTATCATTGAATTCTTTAAAATTATCTATATCAAGCATCAAAAGTGAAACAGGTGTCAATATCTGATAGGCAAGTTTGATTTCTTCTGTTAAAACAGTCTGAAAATAATGATGAATCTTGAGTTTAGTCATCATGTCGGTAGTTGCGACTTCGTAAAGGTATGCATTCTCAATTGCGATACCTGCAAGAGATGCAATATCAAGCAGGTATTCTTTTTCTTCATCTGAGAAATCACAATTTCTTATTCTATCGCCTAAAAGTATAATCCCGTGAAATTTCCCCTTACCCTTGAGCGGAACAAGAAGAGTAGGATTAATACTCGAAAGCATATCCTTCTCCGCGGGTGATACATTTGAATCGGCATATATTTCACTAGCAGTAAAACAACGGTCATTTCCGGCAAGAAGACCGGCAAGATATGAATCGTTTGGAATTACGTAATCAGTATCTCTGTTCAGCTCAATTCCTTTGTGATTGCGGTGTAGAGAAAAATACTCATCATCAAAATTCTTTTTAAAAAATATCCCGGCTTTCACAAGCTGCATCTGACCCATGCATGTAAGCAAAATTGAGTCGATGAGAACATTGTACTCCAGAGTCGAGTTAAGACCCTTGCTTATCTCTATGAGCTGCTTTAAATCGAATATCTTTCTTTCAAAATATTCAAGCTGAGCTTTATCGTTTTTTTCGGAGCTCTTAGCCATTCGCTATTCTGACCGCCTCTTTTAGGTCTATCATACCGTCGTATATAGCCTTCCCTATAATACAGCCGAAGAGCCCGTTTTTTTCAAGCATTTTAAGTTTTTTTACATCATCAACAGACGAAACACCGCCGCTAGCGACCAGTGCAACTCCCGGGATATTATCAAGAATCTGCTTTAAAGAATCATAATTTGGTCCCTGCATCATGCCGTCTGTAGCTATATCCGTAAAAATTATACGGTTAACTCCCTGCGAGCAAAGATTACGGATAACATCAAGAGCATTATGCTCTGAAACATTTACCCATCCATGTGTAGCAACCTTGCCGTCTTTAGCATCAATCCCTGCAACAATAGAGTCTTTATACTTGGAAATAGTATCCGAAAACTCAGGATTGAGAATCTTGGTACCGATGATAATTCTGTTTATGCCTGCATCTGCATAAAGACATATGTCTTTTTCGGTGCGGATGCCGCCTCCGATTTCAACTTCAACATTTACTCTTGAACGTATTTCACGGACTAGTCCCGAATTTACCGGATGTCCTTCTTTTGCTCCGTCAAGATCTACCACATGAATTATTTTCGCTCCGCAGTCTTCAAAAAACATAGCCTGCGAGACGGGATCATTCTCATAATTTATCTGACGGGAATAATCTCCCTGAACAAGACGGACGCATTTTCCGTTTCTTATATCAATCGCCGGTATTATCTGCATGATTCCTCAACAAAATTCTTAATAATTTTAAGCCCTGCTTCATGGCTTTTTTCTGGATGAAACTGTGATGCTATCAAATTCCCATGTCCCGCTACGCATGTAAAACGCCCGCCGTAATCCGCTGTAGCTATAACAGATGAAGGCTCAACATCTACGGGGTAAAAAGAATGAATGAAATAGAAATATGTTCCGCTTTCAATTCCTTTTAAAAATTTATTCTCTGAATTAAAATCAACTCTGTTCCATCCCATGTGCGGAACTTTGAGCGAAGAGTCGCTGAATCTGACAACCCTGCCTTTTATCACATCCAATCCTTCATTGTACGAAAATTCTTCGCTTGATGAAAATAAAATCTGAAATCCAAGACATATGCCCAGACAATACCCGTCAGAAGCAATATGTTCACGCAGAGGCTCTATCCAGCCGCCGCTTGAAAGATTTTTCATTGCAGCCGGAAAAGCCCCGTCGCCGGGAATAATAATCGCTGAAGATTTCCTTATCTCATCAGGATCTCTTATTATCTGAACATCTTTGGTAAAAAGTTCAACGGCTTTTGCAACAGATCTGAGATTGCCCATGCCGTAATCAATTATTGAAATCATATCACTCCCTTTGTTGAAGGAATTTCATCAGAAACAATTTTCTTTGCTTCACGGACAGCTACCGCAAGAGCCTTAAATAATGCCTCATGAATGTGGTGGCGGTTTTGACCGTAAATCAGATTAGCGTGAAGATTCATTCCTGCATTTGCCGCAAACGCATAAAAAAATTCATTGGTAAGTTCTTCAGCATAATCAGAAATATATCCGCTTAATTCACAGCCGCTATATTTATAGTAAGCACGCCCGGAAAAATCCACAGAAACCTGCGCCAGAGAATCATCCATGGGAACAGAAGCAAAACCAAACCTTGAAATACCTTTTTTATCACCAAGCGCTTTTTTGAAAGCAAGCCCCATAACAATTCCTATATCTTCGACCGAATGATGGTCATCGATGTGAGTGTCTCCATCGCATCTGATTTCAAGACAAAATTGTCCATGTTTTGCAAACGCACTAAGCATATGATCAAAAAAGGGAACCCCTGTAGATATTTCCGAAGGTGAGTTGTCATCAAGATTTATTTTCAGCGATATATCAGTTTCGCTCGTTTTACGCTTAATGTCTGCCTTACGTTCCATGGTAACTCCTTTATTATATTGAAAAAGAGGCGCCGAAAGAAACACCTCCGCCGCTCAAGCCTTCTCTGTACCGGTAAGTCTTTCCGTAGTCAAGATATAAAAAAAGACCGTTTGAATTTTCAACAAAAACAGTAAAACCGGCTTCATTGAAATAATTTATTTTATCCGGATTTCCATAATAATATCTGGACCAAAATATTCCGGCACTGAGCGGAACATCAAAATAATTCCTCCATGAACTGATTTCATTAAAATCGAAAGTTAAGGAAAATTTATTTTTCTGCATGATTTCAGATGATATTTCAAAATCATCCTTTGATAAAAATTCCATATAAGACGATTTATACTCAAAGCGGCTTTTATAGAATGAACCTTTATAATAAAGCGATAAAGGAGATATATCTGCGTAAATATCAAACAAAACAAAATAAGACGAAAATGCATTTTTTGAGAAAGTGTATAAGAAATCGCTTTTAAAAAAAACACCGGATTTCTCAGATGCAATTACATTATCGCATGTATCATACAGAATATAAGCATCTGCAGTTTTATAATATTCATTGCCGCTGTGTTGATAATAAAATGCCGAACCGATAGAAAAATAACAAGTTAATGGGAGAAATGCTTTTGCATACAAAGTATCCTGTTTATCGAAAGATAATGAAAAAGGCATACTTACAGATAATCCATCATTAAATTCCGGATTCTTCAGGTGATAAAATCCCGCCTGATAATTCAGAATTCCATTATCAGAATTGAAATACACAGCGGCGGAAGCGTCTTTCTCTTCTTTCTTTCTATATTTGTATTCGGTTTTGATATTAAATGAATTTTGATTAGTGAGTCCTGAAATGGAAAATGATAACATTCCGGAAAAACGCGAATTAAATATGGACACATTGAAACCGGGAATTGGAATCAAGCGGTTTTGCAAATCCGAAAAATCCGAATCCTTGAAATCATAATATGGTTTTGACTGTTCAACAGATAATGTAAGCGGTATATAAGCAGTACCAAGAATCTGTTTTTCGGATATATGCCAGGACATGTTTCTGAAAACAGAGAAATAAAGCTTTTCTCCCGAAACGAAAGGCTTCTTCGCAGATGTGGAAGAATTTGTATGGCGGAGAATACTGTAATTATCCGTATCAATGCTGTAAATCTGAAAAGTCCCGTCATTATCTGACGAAAAATACAGATATCTGCCGCTGATTGCCAGATCAAAAGCTTTAATCTGTGCAATGGTTCTCTCTGTCTTTGCCGAATAATCTATTTTTTTTAATACTGAGGACTTATCCGAATCTTCAGATATATAAATATTTTTAGCCGAAACAATGTAATCATAGATATGATTTCCGGTACTGTAAATTATCCTTGAAGCATTGGAATTTATAGAAAATTCCGCGATGATATTTGATGATGCTGATCTTATGAGATAATATAAATAATTGCCGCAGCTTGAAATTTTAATCAGATCGGAATTTTTAACAGGTATCTGAATATGTTTTTCACTTTCATTTAAATCTAATACAACAGCATATCGGATTCCGTTTTTCAATATGGAATAAACAATCCGGCCAGAAGACATAGCTATATCATTTAAAATCAATGTTCTTCCGGAAATACTGCGCCTTTTTGAATACAATTTTTTACCGTTTTTATAAAGAACGATTGATCCTCCGTAATTAACGCCGACCATACCTTCTTCGGAAATAGAAAAATCAGATACGGATTTACTCAACGGTAATATTTCAGAATATGGGAAGTTCATTTCAGAATCATCATGTTCTGCTTTTTTTTCCAGAAATCCTGACAACTCTCCGTCTCCGCCGGCAAGATGATCAATAATATCACGATAGTTTCCTCCGGACAACACATCGTAAAGAATTTTAAGAACAGCATCCTCACCATGTCTTTCTGAAATAAGACGCAATGCAAAAGCTGATATTATAGATGAATCCGGATAATACGAAGCATAATATTTTCTATAACTATAATTAAGCGGATTTTTAGAAAGTATCATATCCCGAAGAATCATAATTTCATGTGAGTCGTAACCGCCGGAAAAATATTCACAAAATGCTTCTTCCAACTCTGAAGGAATTTTTTTATAACAGCTTTTCTGTTTTATATATTTATGGATGAAAACATGAGTCATCTCATGAAATATTATTTTTTTTAATGTTTTTCTTTCTGAATAAAAAGGCAGAACTATATATCTATTTTCAGGTGATGAAAAAGCCAATACTGAATCGTCATAATTGATATCAACAATCCATGTATTTTTATAATCACAGGAATTCTGATAAAGAATTATATCAGTAACGTAATCAGTCCTAATCCGGAATTTTTCTGAAAGATATTCATATGCCAGTTCTGCATATTCTGCAGTTCTTACGGCATTCGCCTCATACCCTTTTTCATAATGAACATTAAAATGCAGAGTTCTCAGGGTAGAATCAATTTTCTCTGAAGTAATCCGGTTAGATAATAATGAAGTACTCAGAAATAATGAAAGAGCTATTATAATTCTTCTCATAATTTGCGAAATTTGCTTGCCCGTTAAACCTTGTATTCTTATATTGATTATGCCTGCGTTGTTCGCGAAGGGTCAATGCTCTTGAACCTAATTCTTTAGAGGGATTTTTATATCCGGGTCTGTAGGTCACGCTTCTTCGGAAGAAGACCAAATTGCCCGTGCGAGAACCCACGTTTACCGTGGTTCTAAGCGCTTCTCCCAGACGGCAAACGCGGGTATTTTATTCTTCAATCCCGTTTTGAATACAAAAAGCCTTTAC
>JAKJGA010000277.1 GCA_022704645.1 Spirochaetota bacterium | reverse complement strand
AATTGATGGGAGATAGTCAATGAAGGTTATTCACGTACTTAAAAAAATAGAAGCACTCGATCAGGATATCAAGGAACTTAGAAAACTTGAGAAATCCCTTGAACGCAATAAAGCATTCACCGCGCCGATTTTTATGACAATTGAAAAGCAGATCAATATTCTTCTTGCTGATAGAATTAAGATGCTTGAGCTCGATATCAAAAATCCACCTCAGTCACTTTTAAATGATATTGAAGAGGAACCGGCTGTTGAGGAAGAAGCACCGGCTGCTCTTTCTTTCAATAAAGCGCCTAAGAAACAGAATAAACCGGCACAGGCAAAGACTGCTGTTAAATCCAAAAAAGAATCCAAAACAGAGAAACAAGATTCATTCGATGATGATATCGATGATATTCCAGTTCCTATGATGACTCAGGATGTTATTGATAAAAAATTTAATGAAATAAAGAAAGAAAATCCAAAGCCTGTAACGGCTTCTAAAAATGATGATGATGAGGATACCTCAGTTAAGCTTCTTGATATAGCTCTTGAAAAGGGAACACTTGACAAAGGGACTGTTCAGCATGAAAAGGAAAAAAGAAGAATACGTTTTTTCAGAGATAATTTCCCAGGCGGTGAGTATTAAATACCGCTTTTGGTGAATTTATCTACATTCATTTCGATAGAAAACTTATCAGCAAAAAATGTTGATGTTGTAATCTGATTCTCTGATTCTATCCCTGTATAATCAATATCGCAGATAAGATTGTTTATTTTTGATCCTGAAATCTTAAGAGCATGAATTTTATCTGCGACCGAATACATCTGATCGGCTTCCATTAGACCGGATTCAATACCATCAGGAAATTTGATGCTGTAGAAAGGTTCATTCCCCATCTTTTTGTTGATTAATACCGAGTAAGCCGAATTTTTAGAATATTTCCCGAAATATAGATTAGAAGTATTTTCGGTTTTATCAACGAAAGTTATTTTACCAAGTCTGTCACGAGTGACCATTTTTACATTCATTGCATCAGATCTGATCGGTGTAAATTTATTTAATTCACGAACCTTTTCCAATGTATTTTTCGAGAAAATGAAAAGCTGAGCAAGAAAATTTTCTTCAAGTGATTTTGGTTTTATAAAAACAAAAAGATTTCCTACTTCATTAACCACATACGCGAAAATGAAATCCGATTTAATCTCATAAAAAATAGATATTGTCTGAGGTGCTGCATTCTGATATGCAAGATCAAGAGAATCCAGTCCGCTTTCTTCAGAATTATAAAATTTGTAAGATGCAGCTTTTCCCGGTTTCAGAGTTATTGCAGAAAATAATCTCATCATGTTCGGATGAAGTTCTGCCTCAACCTGATTTCCATCGCGCAGAATCAGTACATAGCTAATTCCGGCTTTTGACACGAATCTGAGCGGTTTATCTTCAGGAGAACTGACAATAAAGTTATAGCTGTCCTTATATAAAAGCATGATATCTTTGTACGGCTTTTTGTGTGTTTCGGGAGCACTGAAAGAACAGAATTCATCGAAGCCCTTTTTCATCATTATGCCGTCTCTGACAATAGAAACGAGAATTGTACCTATTCCTATATCAAAGGGATATTCTTTAACGAATGATTCGCCCCATGAAGTGTGCATTATATGATGAAGAGTCTTTATTGAATCACTTGATTCGAGTCCGAAATCCATTACGATAAAATTAAGAGTTGAAAACATTTCTTTAAGAATGAATTTGTTTTTTATCTTCATCCTCTCTTCAGTAAAAAAATCCGAGAGAGTATTCATGAAATCAACAGAACTGTTCTTGCTGAATCGTTGATATCCGCTTTCAACATTGATCCTTGAATAGCGGGGGTCGTAAATTTTATTTAGTACTGCCCACGCTGCAAGATTGATAAGGTTTTTTTCAGTTTTAAGAAGAACATTTGTTGATGAACCTGATTCGTTTACTACCTTTTTGAAAAGTTTCCAACCGCTTGACTTAATGCCGTCCATCACAGGTTCTATAGAAAGAAGAGATTCTGAAACTGTTTCTTTAAAAGATATAAATTGTTCAACTTTATCTTCTGATCTGAGGTAATGACTGCGGATTTTTCTTCTTAGAAGTTTAAAATC
>JAKJGA010000276.1 GCA_022704645.1 Spirochaetota bacterium | reverse complement strand
TTTTGCAATTCCAACATAATCAACGCATTTGAGAATTAATAGCATTTTTCTTGTTTTCTTATGATTCTATGGGACAGCAGTGGAGATTGTTGTGAGATAATAAATAGCTTAATAGTCAAATAATTAATTCTGCATAAATTACTTAAACGGAAAGGAAGGCTCTGATGAAGAAAACTACTTTTCAAGAAATCGGTGAAAAATTGTCGGTAGATGATATTGGGAAAGTTGAATTAAAGTTGGGAAAAGTATTACCTGAAGAAATTAAAAATCATTATATGGAATATAACGGTGGTGTTCCGAATAGAAAATACTTTATTAAGGAAAACGGTGTAACGATTGAAATAAAGAAATTTCTCCAAATGAAAGGATCTATAGATTTTAGAATGACGGTTGAAGACAGTTTTCTTCAGGGACAAAGTAAGGACTATCTTCCAAGTGAATTGATACCTTTTGCAATAGATCATGGCGGTAATTACTTTGTTATTGATGTAAACGATGGTAAGATATTTTTCTATGCGATAGATGCATGGGATGATGAATTAACTAATGACCAAAATAAACTTAAGGCTAAGAAGCACCTATGTGATTCTCTAAGTAAATTTCTCGAAAATCTCTCAAGCAGGAAAGGTCGATTCTAATTAATCGGTTAAATGATGAATAATCAGGTCAATCGAATGAAGATATAATAATAAAAAATTTCAGCAAACACGAGACATCTTCTGTACATAAAATTCATGTTGAGTTTTTTCGGAAGATGGTTTATATTTTTCCAACTGGAGAGTTCATGAAGTTTGTCAGATTAGTATCAATAACTGTTATTCTTGTATCGCATGGTATCTTCGCTGATCAGGCGAAAGATATTCTGAAAAAGGCTGATTCTTTCAAGGATAAGAAAGATTATGTTTCTGCAGAGAAGATGTACCTTCAGGCAGAAGAATCGGATCCGAAAAGCGGTTTTGTTACCGCGCGCAAGGCTCAGTTTTTTCTTTTGACGCTTAAAGATTATACTAGAGCAGCTGTCGCGTATGAATCTGCCTATAACAAAGGCTTCAGGGAATCATGGCTTTTTATTCAGGCAGGCAATTCGTGGCGTTATCTTAAAAACTCTGCTGCTTCCGAGAAGTGGTTCCGTCTTGGAATTGCTGAATATAATCAAAGAATTGATTCTGCGGAAAAAGCCGGCAAACCTCTTCAGCAGTTAAATGACGGAATTGTTTCAATCTATGCGCAGTTTTGTTCAGCGATGATTGACTTAAAAGATTTTAATAGTGCGGATACCGTTGCATCGGAATGCCTCAAACGGTTTCCGGATACGAGGAACAGTACGTTTCTCAATTATGCTGCAAGAAGCTGTTATTGGCGTTCAGTAGAACTTTTCGGCGCAGGTGATTTTAAAGGCGCGGCGGAGTATGCCGAAAAAGCCCGCAGCCTGGCCGTTCGAGCCGGCAAGGATTCATCAGCTCTTGCCGATGAGTTTGCGACGCTCCTCAAGGTTATTAAATACGGCGATAAAAACAAAACGGTAAAACCGCTCTATGTTCACCGTATTAAAATAATCATTATTCCCGAGACCGACGCGGAAGATGAAGAAAAAACCGTACACATAAAAAGCTCCGTGACTGACGAAGATGTTTTTATGACCGATCTTTCGGCAAAATTCGTGAAGCGGTTTGTCGAGGCGTCGACCGGCGGCAGACTCGGCATGGATATTGTTGTCGATAAACCCGCGATTAAACTTACGCGCATAAAAGATAATTCCGATATGGAAACTGAAAACAGAAAAAACCGGACCCCCGATCTCGATTATTTTATTTCGCAGAATGAAGATTATGTCAAAAAATCCATTAATGAATATGATACTTTTGTGCTCATATGGAGCGCAAAGGAATTCAATGTCGCAAACGGAGGACAGCGCCGGTATAAATTTCCTTCCGCAAATGTTTCCGTTACGCGCGGATATAATCAGATTACGGCGGAAAGAATTTCTCATAACGGTCCCGATCTTCTGCTTCATGAATTTTTTCATACAATTGAAAAGCTCGGCCGTGTTCCGGTACAGCATGGATACTATAAAGAAAACAGGCGCAACTATCCCGCATGGAAAGGCGCAAACGGAAACGATT
>JAKJGA010000275.1 GCA_022704645.1 Spirochaetota bacterium | reverse complement strand
CATGTCCCTTAAAATGATTTAGAGATATAACTATATCGGAATCCGCAATAGCACTAGCAATCTTTGCGGTTTTACAATGTTTTTGATTTATTTCAATTTCTCTGTATTCTGTTCCTTTTAATCCGTCAGCAATAATTACATTACAGTTAGTCGCAAGATAATTAAAACCGTTTGCATGTGCTGTCCAGAGATGATCAACAGCATTCGCTCTTTTCCCGACATAAAGAGTATTCGCATCAGTCAGAAAAGGCCTTCCCCCTTTCTCGGCAATGAAATCTACTACAACTCGTGCATAGTTAGGTCTGATATATGCAAGATTTCCCCATTCACCGAAATGAATTTTTACAGCAGCAAACTTATCCTTATAATCAAGATCACCGGCTCCGGCAGAAACTATCAAATGCTTCAGTTTATCCGTCAGATTATTGCCCGGTTTGGTATTCAAGTCTGTAAAAAAAACTTTTGATTTTGCCATAAAACCTCCATTTTAAGAAACAAGTCTTATTAGAATTCAATCCCTTCCCGCGGTTCTTCACCTGCAGAATAATAATGCTTTATTTCTTTCATCTCTGTTACCAGATCACATAGTTCGATCAGCGGTTCAGGAGCTTCTCTGCCGGTCAAAACCATATCCATATCTGAAGGTTTATTCCGGATAATATTTTCAATTTCTTCAAATGTTATTAAATTAAAAAATAGAGCATTCACTATTTCATCAAGGACAAGAAGATCAAATTCATTATTATTTATAACTGAAAATGTTCTGTCAATTCCCTTTTTAGCAACAGCTCTATGTTCAATATAATTGCTTTTTGCCGGCAGATAAAATTCCTTCAGTCCGTATTGTTCAATTGCTATTTTATCATCACAGCCTGCACAAGCTTTAAGTTCATTGAAAGATCCGTTTTTCATAAACTGCAGAATCAGTGTTTTTTTTCCAGAGCCCATGGCTCTAAATGCAAGACCAAGAGCTGCAGTAGTCTTTCCCTTTCCGTCTCCAATGTATAATTGGATTTTACCCGTCGGCTTCATCTATACCCTTCGTGATATATAATTGAATTTCTTTAAATCTTCTTCTATTGTTTCGTATAATGCATCCATAAAATGAGTTTTGAACATCATCGGAGAATTGCTTTTTCCGGCAGCCTTTTCACCGGCAAGTCCGTAAACACAAAGAGCCTGTGCAGAAGCCAATACATAATTTTTTTCAACCGCGCAATGTGATGCGACAACTGAAGCCGACATACATCCCGTTCCGACAATCTTTCCCATCGTTTCATGACCGTTTGATATTTCATAAACATCTTTTCCGTTTGTTACAATATCAGTCTTTCCGGTAACAACAATTACTGAACCCGTAGATTCCGCAGCATGAATCGCAGTTTCAGAAATTCCATCATAATTTCCTACGGACTCAACCCCTTTCATCTGTGACGAAGATCCTGCAACAAGAGCTATTTCCGCGGCATTTCCTTTTATTACATCAATGCTGAATTCTTTCAAAAGTTTTTCAACCATATCTCTTCTGAATTTAGTCGCACCGGCCCCTACAGGATCAAGAACAACAGGAATTCCTTTTTTGTTTGCAGCTTTACCCGATTCAATCATAGACGAAATCTGCAGTGAATTCAGCGTTCCTATATTAAGAACAAGAGCATCCGCGTAACCTGTCATTTCCGCGCATTCCTCGACAGCATCCGCCATAACAGGCAATGCTCCGCACGATAGAACAGCCTGAGCGCAGTCATAAACCGTAACATAGTTTGTTATATGATGAATCAGCGGTTTTCTTTTACGAATCTCATTAATCAATAAAGTTTCCAATTGCACGACCTCTAAATTTTATTTCTTATGCCGGAACTTATATTTTCACTTTCAGGAAGCAAGTCTTTTTGTTTGCTGAATAAATCACTATAATAAAATCCAAGATTTTTTCTCCTATTTCAAATATTGCTTGAGTTTCGGCAGGCTGATTATATGTTTCTGGTATGGCAATAGAAAAAGATTTTATTCAGGCAATGAAGCTTGAAATCAGCAAAAACTTCACTCTCAATCCATATGAAAGAATAGCTTTTCATAAAATTCTTTCAATTATGAAGTCGGAAAACGGCATGAATGTTCTTCTCCG
>JAKJGA010000274.1 GCA_022704645.1 Spirochaetota bacterium | reverse complement strand
TGCCCATCTGCGCGTCATGCAAGAAGATCAGGGACGACAGCGGTTACTGGAGCATGGTTGAGCACTACATCGAGGATCATTCCGAAGCCCAGTTCAGCCACAGCATCTGTCCGGACTGCGCCAAGAAACTATATCCGTCGTTTTGCGATAAATTTTAATTGACCGGCTAAATCGTGTGACACTATATCTGAAGATGTGTTTCTCAATGCACAATAAGGGTTTTTTATCACATGGGACTTTGACAGATCGGTTTTTTAAAGATAAAAATTATATGTGCGGAACTGATTTTCAATAAAAAAATATTTCTAACTCACTTTTAGTGCCTATGAAAAAGAAATAAATGATTCCGATAAAGCATTTAAAAGAGCAAGTAAAAGCTTTTAAAATATGGAGGATTTTATGAAATTTCTGTGGATTGTTTCTTGGATTATCATTGCGGTATCTTTTTATGTTGTTTATCTACGAACTAAAAAAAGCAAAAATGTACTTTCACTTTCTTTTCTTTCAATCGGAATATTTTTTACTCTTCTTTTATTGATAATATTTATAACAAAAAGATTCTCCCCTGTTATAATTTATCTTGAATTGCTGATTTTTCTTGCCGCTCTGATTTTTTCCGGTCTTCTTGCTTCCATTTCGGCAAAAAAGATTTTCCCTGTATTATACGGAATATCAATGATTCCCATGCTCTTAAACGGAATATTTTTTGCATTTAAAGGATTAAATGCCGAATTATTTTACAAATATCATGCTGTAGCTTTGCCCGTTCTTCTTCCTCTTTCAGCAGCACTTTCACTTGCTTCGGCAGTACTAATGAGCTCCGATACAGATGACAAGTCATCTCTTTCTGAAATGTCCGGAGATTCTTGGCTAAAAACCATTTTAAGCGGCGCAGTCGGCATTATTCTCGGTGTAATAGGATGGGGAATGGGAAGATCACAAAACAAGCCGCGTCTTGCAGGAGCAGGACTGATTCTTTTTGCCGGGGGAATCGTTTACATTTTCATTGGAATATTTAAGTTGATTAAAAGCGCGGCACAAAAGAAATAAATTGCCATCTATGTATGATCTCATTTCAAAATTCAGAGGTCATACATAGATTATTCTTTCAATTTTGTTTTGTTGTTTCCTTATCGAATAAATAACTAAACAACGCTAGTTCAACCATCGTAACTTAAAGACAGAAAATCAGTTTTTATTCATGAAAAAGTGAAACTGCATTTAGAGTCGAAGAATTTTCCGTACATTGTATTCCGAGAAGCGAAGGATTTGATCAGTCTGTAGCACGGGATTGATTCGTCATTTGTAAAAGATTATAACTCAGAAATCGATAAATTTTTAGATAAATAATCTTTAACTGCGCATTCTCATATTATTTGCAAGAAGCATAAAAAATCCTGCTTTCATCGATTTTTTTCGTCCTCATCTGGATTATCAATCTATTATATGCTATATTTGAATCACAAAAAAGAGGAGATATTATGTTAAGAATGATTTCCGTTGCGGAAACTTCCGATCTCAGCTTTTCAGATGCAGTTCAGAAAGCTGTTAAAGGGCTGATTGATAAAGGAGAGAAAGTTCATTTTTTTGTTCTTCAGGAACAAAGAGGATCAGTAAAAAACGGCAAACTTGAATACCAGGTGATCGTAGAGATATCTGTAGAATAAAAAAACGAGGCGCAGGATAATGCTATGAAAATAATTTATCTAATTTTATCGGTTATATTTTATTCAGCATTTCTGAATGCTTCAGCATGGATCGACATAGAAAGCGGTGCAGTTTTCACAGCTTATAATGACGTTCAAATTCCCAGCGGCAAAGGCACTAAATTTTCACTGAAAGATGATATCACTCCAAAAACCAGGCCGTTTTACAGAATTCAATTCGGGTACCGTTTTTATGAAAGGCATAATCTATTTGCTCTGTATGCCCCTCTGACAGTAAAAAGCAGTTCGCGAATATCCAAAGACATCTCTTTCCATGGAACAACTTTCCCAAAAGGATCTGACGTAGATGCCACTTTCCGGTTCGATTCATACCGCTTAACATATACATATACCTTTTACCGGACGGATTCATTTTTCTTTTCAGCAGGTATTACAGGAAAGATACGTGATGCAGAAATAAAGTTAAGCGATGCAGA
>JAKJGA010000056.1 GCA_022704645.1 Spirochaetota bacterium | reverse complement strand
AAGAAAAATGACCTTTTAAAAGAAAAAGGTTATAAAGAATATATTGATTCACTCGGAGTTAAAAAATGAACCCTCATGATGAAAAAGTGCTGATACTGGATTTCGGCTCGCAGTACACTCAGCTTATTGCGCGCAAAGTGCGCGAACAGAAAGTCTATGCCGAAATCGTCCCGTTTAATTATCCGATTGAAAAAATCAAAAATGACAAACCAAGCGCAATCATTCTTTCAGGCGGCCCTTCATCAACCTATGACAAAGGCGCTCCTTTCGTTTCAAGTGAAATCTTCAATCTCAATGTTCCCGTGCTCGGCATCTGTTACGGCCTTTACATGATAGTAAACGGATTCGCCGGAAAAAGTTCTTCCTCAAACAAAAAAGAATACGGAAGAGCCGAAATCGTCATAAAAAAGGAATCTCCTCTTTTCAAGGGTCTTTCTGAACGTGAAACTGTCTGGATGAGCCACGGCGATAAAGTAACTGAAATTCCGTCGGGATTTGAAATAGTTGCAGAATCCGAAAATACTCCGGTAGCAGCAATTCAGAACACGGCAAAAAATATCTACGGCATTCAGTTCCATCCCGAAGTTTTTCACAGCGTTCACGGCAAAGAAGTCATTGCAAATTTCCTTTTCGAGATTTGTAAACTCAAAGGTCTGTGGACTATGAAATCTTTCGTCGACTCATCGGTTGAACAGATTAGAAAAGAAGTCGGAAACGGAACTGTTCTTCTCGGCCTTTCAGGCGGCGTTGACTCTACGGTTACGGCAGTACTTTTACAAAAAGCCATCGGAGAAAAGCTTTACTGCGTTTTCGTCGACAACGGAGTTCTAAGAAAGAACGAAGCCGAAAACGTAATCAAGAGATACAAAGAAGGACTTAATCTCAATCTAATAGCCGTTGACGCGGTTGACCTTTTCCTCAAAAAACTTAAGGGAGTTACTGATCCCGAAAAGAAAAGAAGAATTATAGGAAAAGAGTTTATAAAAGTTTTTATGAAAGAAGCGAAAAAAATCGGACGTTTCGATTTTCTCGCTCAGGGAACTCTTTATCCGGATGTAATTGAATCCGTATCGACAAAAGGACCTTCTGACACAATAAAGAGCCACCACAACCGCGTTCCCGAAGTCCTTAAGCTGATCGAATCGGGCAAGGTAGTCGAACCGCTCAAAGAACTTTTCAAAGATGAAGTACGCGCACTGGGTACCGAACTCGGCATTCCGCGCGAACTTATTGCACGCCACCCTTTTCCGGGTCCGGGTCTTGCTATACGCATCATCGGTGAAATTACAAAAGAACGCCTTGATATTCTCCGCGAAGCGGACGACATCATCGTCAGTGAAATAAAAAACGCCGGTTATTACGACAAACTATGGCAGGCATTCGGAATTTTTCTTCCGGTAAAATCTGTCGGAGTCATGGGCGATAACAGAACTTATGAAAACGTAATCGCAATACGCGCAGTAGAATCAACAGACGCGATGACCGCGGACTGGGCTGATCTTCCGCACGATCTTGTTAAAAAAATATCTAGCCGTATAATCAACGAAGTACGCGGAATAAACCGAGTAGTTTATGACGTCTCTTCAAAGCCGCCTTCAACTATCGAATGGGAATAAAATAAAAAAAGGGGCTTGCCCCTTTTTTTATTTATTATTTTCAATATGCATTATCTCTTTCATCCGCTTTTTGATTTTCCGCTGAATCTTCTTCTGATCAATCTCGCATGAAGGGTCTATTTTACCAAACGTTTTTCCGGTTTCAACATCCACTGACTCGGACTTTCTTACGGAAAGTACCTGTGAAGGATAAATACTTCTATGACCAGTCATCAGAAAACTTACAAGACACGAAACACAGGCATAAGGAGCTATTTCCGGACCGAACAATTCAATAGCCATTACACTTGATGCTATAGGCGCATTTGTAATGCCGGCAAGCAAACTCACAAGTGCAATAGCCGAAAAAGTCTGCGGATTAATTCCGAATAACGAAGAAGCTGCCGAACCGAGAGTCGAGCCGACATACAAAATCGGTGTTATTATTCCGCCGACACCGCCGAACGCAAGTGTTACCGCAGTAGTTATAGTTTTTATGATTGGAGCGTAAAACGGCGCCTCGCATCCGCGAAGTGAATTTTCGACTGTGTTCATACCAAGGCTTAAATATTCCGGAGATATCAAAAAACCGATTAGACATAGTATTATTCCGCCGAAAAAAGCTCTGATGATGACGCTGCCGGAAAATTTGGAAGATAGATGCTTCACGAATCTGTTTATCTCAATGAAAGCAAAAGAACAAATTCCGAAAAATACTCCCGCTATAATAATTTTCAGAAAGAAAAGATTGGAAAAATGCGGAACAAAATTCAAAGGCTCAACAAAGTATTTGGCTCCGAGTGCAGATGAAACCTGATATGAGGTGACACCGGCAACAAGAGACGGAAGAAAAACATCATACAATATGCTTCCGACAAATAGAACTTCGACTCCGAAAATCGCGCCCGAAACAGGAACTCCGAACACTCCCGCGAATCCGGCGCTGACTCCGCATATCATGAGCTTTTTGCGGTCAACTGTATTGAACTTGAATATCGCGGAAAACAATGAACCGAAACCCGCACCGATATCCGCACAGGGAGCTTCTTTGCCCGCCGAACCGCCTGAAGCTATTGAAATTATGGATAGAAAAAACGCCTTGATTATCGAAACCAGTGAAATCTTTCTACCGCCGTGAATTACGCTTATTACTTTATCAGTAGTATAATCAAGTGAAGAGGGAAAAACCTTGATAGAAAGATAAGCCACACATGGCAAAATTAAAGGAAGAAACATATAATAATATGGAAAACCCGCTTGAAATGATATTGAATAATCAAGAAGCCTGACAAAACCGGACGATGCTATTCCCGTAAATATTCCGACAACAGTAGCTAGCAAAACCCATTTGACAACACTGGCAAAAATAACTGTCTCTTCAGTAATTTTTTTCTTCATTTACATCTTCCCAAAAACAAATACGGTTTCAAAGAAGAACCGTTTTTATTTTTAAAATAATTGGAAAGAAATATGAGTCAATATGATTCTTTAAAAAACCGGTCTTTTTTTAAAAAGTAAGATCCTTTGAGAAAAAACGTATAGGTTATTATATTTATCGAATCATTCGGATGACTTCACCGTAATTTCGACCCGGCGGTTTTTCTGACGGTTTACTTCGCTGTCATTTGAAGCTGCCGAATTTGAATATCCATAACCTTCAGCAGAAATACGGTTCTTCTTCACTCCCCGCCCGAAAAGATATTCAGAGACTGCCTCAGCTCTTTTCTTCGAAAGCTTCATATTGTAATCCGGACCACCGACATTATCAGTATGACCGGATATTTCTATTTTGATTCCGGGGTTGTTTCGCATGAAATCATAAAGCCTTTCAAGCGCAGGCATTGATTCAGGCCGTATTGAGGCACTGCCTGAATCAAAATAAATATTATCAGCGGAGAAAGTATATCCCGTACGTACTTTTCCTTTATTCAGATATACCGTCTTTGTAACGATATCATCAGCCGAACCTGTTTCAAATGTTTCATTGTAGTACGCATAACCTTCTGCCGTAATTTCAGCCGAATATAATGTATTTTTTCTTACTGTAAACGGTGAACATCCGCGATGATCAGAAGCGCTTTTCAAAGCGATACCCGAAGTTCTATCGCCGATTCGAACGAGTTTTACAACAGCCTCTACCGGAGACTTTGTCGCGGAATCAAGCGTAATTATATCAAGAAACAATACATGATAACCTTGGCGAAAATCACCGGAAACATTGCAGATGACCGAGCTGTCATTTTTCCGGAATGAATGATATGCTTTTCCGGAAGTGCCATGCTCATACACAGGAAATAATTCATTCCTGAATGTGTTTAGGGTTTTCATGTTTTCTATATTATCAATTTTAAAGTTTCCTTTTAGTGATGAAAGTGTACCCGAATATACATCATATCCTCCGCTTCCGCTTCTTCCGTTAGATGAAAAATAAACGGTTTCGCCGTCAGGATGCAGATAGACAGAGCATTCGTCCATTGAAGTATTGACATTGCTCACAGGAAGCGGATTATCCCATATTCCCTTTTCATTTCGGCGTGAAACATAAATATCAAGACCGCTTGAAGTGTTTCTGTTTGACACAAAAAGGACATGCTCTCCATCACCAAGCATATTAGCGAATCCGTTGATTGAACCTTCACTTGCAAACTGCGGTGAAGACCAGTCAGTCCATTTTTCCGTTTCTATATCAAAACGCCTGTGAAAGACTGCAATAGATTTCTCTCTGGCGCATGTCGCAAATATTTCGCGTCCGTCAGGCGATACACTCACAGCAAGGAGCTTCATCCCGTCAGGAAACTCAAACTGGGCTTCTTTCATTGATTCAATTAATTCATCATTAGAGACTGAATAAAAAAAAGTTTTATCAGAGAATGTTCTGACTCCGACAAGAACTCCGCTTCTGCCGATAATTCCGGCAGCGTAGGAGTCATTCCCCCACTTGGTCATTTCAGCGCCGTAAGGAATTCCTTTGGTTGAAATCCCTTTTTCAAAAAGCTCTATCTTAGATTCTATTGATTTCCGCTCAGCCGGAGAAAGAGTTTTATCCAACAGAATTTTACGCGCGGAATCGCTTGCACCTCTGTAATTTCCATAGCTTGCAAGCGACAATGCTTTAAGATATTCAATATCGGGAGATGAATATAATTTCAGATACTCATCAGCATAGCGGGCGGACTCTTCAAACTTTTCACATACAAAAAGCATTTTGACAATTCTTTCGAGAGAAGTTTTATCTTTTGCATTAAGAGATAATTTCTTTTTTAGTATTGAAATATCTTTCTCATATAATTCTGATGTATGACCGTTAGTTTCATAAACAGCGGCATGATTCTGGCATACAGCAAATATAAACAGCAAATATATAAAGCAACGTTTCATAGCGGTTTCTCCAGCGAACACCAGATGAAAAACGGAGTATCAAATCTTTTTTCGGTACTCGAAGTGTTTTCTTTCTGTGCAAAGGCATTATTGCGGAAAAATAAAATATTCCAGCATTCCAATGAAATGCGTGTATCACTTTCCGTTCTGTACGTTCCCTTGATATCAAGTCTTTTGTTTAGCGCAAAATTCGCAGAATTACGTTTTCCATAGTCCGTCGTATAACTTGAACCGTCATAGAGGAATCTTGATACAGGCGTGTACGGAAGAGAACTTGTCATATGCCATATTGCCGAAGCGCTCCAGCGCTTCCATGTTCTGGAAATTACAAGTCTCAATAGATGAGCCTGTTCATAATCCGAACGGAATGAACTTTCATCCGCACTATTTCGGTTAGTCCGCGAGAAAGCATAACTCAACCAACCGTCAAACCCCTTAAACGAGCCCCTGCCCGAAAGCTCTATACCGAAATTACTTCCGTCTTCTTCTTTCGAATACGGATGAAGCTGCATCAGTTTTTTTGCCGAATCATCATCAACATCAAAAATAGTACCCGGATTTAAGTTTTTAAAACGGCTGTAATATATTTCTGCATTAACAAAAATATCCTGTTTAGGAATCAGATTCATCCCGACCGAAAAGTTTCTCGCTTCCGCAAGTTTAAAGTCGGGATCAATATTTCCGAGATAATAATAAACATCGGGATGAGCATAAGAAGTCCCATGTTTGAAATAGACACTGCTCTTTTCATTCATCTGATAAGCGGCATTTATACTGTATGAAATTGCCGCTTCATCAACAGGAGAATAATTCTCAAACCTGACACCGGCATCATAAACGAATCTGTTAAATTTTCCGTCGACACCGGCGAAACCTGCGATGGAATTTCCTTCAACCGGAAATGAAAGATTCAGATTACTGCTTAATCCTTTGTAGAAATCTGTTCCGGCTATATCAGCGAAGGAAGTATTACCCGAACATCCTCCTTTATATTTAACGGCTTCGTACCCTGCGCGGATGTTAAAGTCATTGAATGACAGAACTGCCATCTGCAATATCCGGTACTGATCGGGATTAAATTCTATCTCAGCACCTGACTCGGTATCATAATCCTTTTTATTTTTCAATGACTGAATCATATTCTGATTCGAAAGTACTGTTTTAAACATAAGATCATCGAGAGCACGGAACTCCCATGTAATGCCGTTTGCGTAATATCCGGAGCGTGTTGACAGATCGTTGAAAGAAACTTTATCCTGAGATCCCGTTATCAGCATAGTAATCCGGTGAGAATCATTCGGAACATATGAAGCTTTTAAAAAATAATCCGCCAGATAAAAATGAGCCTTATTCATATCGAAAAGAAGATCCGGTGTCGTTCTTCTGCCGACAGCAATCATGCTGAAGCGTTCGTTCGGCACAACAGTAACAGCAAATGCCGGAATAAACGGAAGGATGGGATCGAGTATCATTTTTCCGTGAATTCCCTCTTTCTGCGCGTCCGCGCTTTTTATCATTATAGTATTCCCGAGATTATCACTCGTCCAGAGCGGTGCATTTCCTTTTATTATCTGGACAGAATCTATCGCTTCTTCATTGATTGAAGAAAAAAGAGGAATAAATCCTGCCGCATAATGAAAAGGATAATCCACAGGTATATCATCGATGTAGTACTTATTAAAGAGAGGATTGGTTCCTCTGATTATAGGCACAGTCGCAAAAGAAAAACCTCCGCCGATACCCGGAAGCGACTGAAGAAGATGAAGCGAATCTCCGACGCCGCGCATAGGATATTTTTTAATATCTTCCTGCGTAATGCCGCGCTCACCCTTCGAATCCAGATATTCGCCGTAAACTTTGGTTCTGTTTCCCGCGTCGAAAGCTTTCGGAAGAAGATTTTTTACGATTCTGAAATTTCTTTTAACACGTATATCTATTGAGATGTTTCCGTAATCCTGATGAGAAAATGTCAGCTCATAATAACCTTTTTCGATTCCGGTAAAACTGAATTCCCCGCGTGCATCGGTCTCCGTCACCATATTGAGTTCATGCAAACCGACTGTAACGCCTGCAGCAGGTTTTCCGGTAACTGCATCATAAACAATACCCGACACCGTTTCCGCAGCATCAAGCGTACAGACAAAAACAAACAATAATACTGACAGAATTTTCTTCACGGTTTCTCTCTGAATATAAATCTTACATTAAAGACAGAACCACGTTTCTCGCCCTTATGAACAAGAGGTTCAATTTTTATGCCCTTCACCATTGTCTCAACATAATCATCAAGCCCGAGACCGGCGCGTTTCACAAAACGGTATTTGAGAACTTCTCCGCGTTCATTAGACGTAAACTGTACGATTGCCAGACCTTCGGCAGGCACAGCCGGATGTATTCCTTTTATATTTGGAAATGTTACTCTAACAACTAACGGATCGTCTATTTCCGTATTAACAAGATAATGTATCTGTTCCGCTTCAGATGAAAGACTGCGGTTTGTATATTCGTAGTTCAGAGTTTCCGTGTCTCCGAACCTTTCATCACTGATCTGATTTGTAATATTTTTACTCGATGCGCAAGAAAGAAGAAAAATTATCATTGGAGATATCAACATCAATCGTTTATTCAAGCCTTGTAAAAATTTCAGTCCATTTGCAAAGCGGATTAATAATAAAAAAGATTTAATTTCATTTAATCTTTTCATTATAACTCTCACCCGGAATTGTATACCGTACCTCAAATCCGATGCATCCTGACAATGATCCTGTTGAAAATTTACGAGATGATCCCAGATATTTTGCATCATAAGCAATTCGGTTTATATCAGCGGATAATTTCAGAAGCAGTGTGACATTATAAGGTTCATACTGGACGCCCGCGCCGATTCCAGCGCCTGAAGTTACCGAATATCTTTTTGATACTCCCGTGTAGCCGTTATCGGAAGAGAAATCGTCAAACCTGTATGTTCCCAGATATAAATCAAGTGCGAGAACAAATTCATAATTGGAAGAAAGACCGAAACTGTAAAACCCCGAATATCCGGCAAGCCAGCCGTACGCTGTCAGATCAGTTCCGCCGAACGACTCATAGCTGTAACGCTTCAATCCGGCGTAAAGCCAGGTGTAAGAGGTGTCGCCGGGATTACTGAAACGGTATCCGCACCGAAGCAATATAGATGAATCGACTGCGCTTTTCAATCCATCTTCAGAATTGAAATCAGATACCTGTTTGCTTATATTGGTTCTTGTATAGGAAAGATCAGCCTGAAGATAATCATAGTAATAGCCGCCAGACAAATAGAGTCTTGAAGCAGAGGTTAATCCTGAACCTGATTCCGGCTTTGTTGTGTCTCCGCCGTTTCCTTCAGGTCCCGGCGCGGAAAGGTAACCTATGCCGGACGGCGAATATGAAAAAGAAACAACCGGGCCGCGGTCAGTTGCAGAAAGGGGCACAGAGATAAGCATCAACACCGTCAGAAATATACGCAATGTATTCATCAAATCCATGATCAAACAAGCTCCCCGGGGAATATATAATCATATTCCTTATGCAACATCGGAATGGAAATTGTGATTCAATAAACATCATAGTTGATATATCAAATAGTGAAATAATCAATTCATTTTTTATAAATCATCAAAAAAGTCTCTCGAAAGGAATTCCTTATGAAATATAAATAATTAACATATGAAGCACTCAATTAAACCTGACGGTAATTGAGTTTTCTATTCCATATGAATCTTGAAGAAACTTATTCTTTTCTCAAGCTCTTCGGATATTGCGGTTATTTCCGATGCGTTTTCAGCCGCACTGCCCGCTTCTTTCTCAATCAGTTCAGAATGAGAACTGATTCTTGATATGGCATCCGCGGTGCTTTCAATTGTCTTTTTCTGAATATCAATTATTGAATTTATTTCGGAAGCTTTTTCCGTAACGCTTACTGCTGCAGAATTGACATCCGCGCTTACAGTAACCTGATTTAAAACAAAATCCGAAACAGCAACGATGAGCTCATTTGCCTCTTTGATATTTTTCGCGATGTCTCCGATTGCACTGAGAGCTTCAGCGGATTTAAGCTTGCCTGTTTTTGATTTTTCGGCATTGAGCTGGATTATACCGCTGATGAGATCGACGCTTTTATCCGTCTGATCCGCAAGAGCCGAAACTTCCTGAGCAACTACTGCAAATCCCTTTCCTGCATCTCCCGCACGGGCCGCTTCTATGGTCGCGTTAATCGACAGCATGTTTATCTGTTCGGAAATCGTGCTGATTATTGACAATATATTTATCATCTGAGCGGAAGACTGATCCATTTCATCCATAAAAAGATTCATCGAAGAGATATTGTCCCTGCATAGATCGGCTTCTTCAGAAATCATTCCGCTCTTTTTCAAAATATCTACGGTCATATCCTCAGTCTGACGTATTCCGGAATTCAGAGATTCCATCATCGAAAGAAGACTGCGCATGGACTCTTTCTGTTCAACAGCCTTAGCCGCAACAAGATTGATGCCTTCAGAAATTTTTGCCATTGATTCATTTGCGTTTACGCTTTCGCCGGCCTGTTCGAATGTGCTGTTTTTGAAAGACTCGGAAAGAACAGACAGATCATGAGAAACAGAATACAAACGGGCGAGCATCGTCTTTATTCCCTTTATAGTATCAAACATAACACCGCAGAATCCGTCTAGTGAAGAAAGAAGAATGCCCGCTTCGTCTTTTGAGCTGGAATGCTGAATGCTTTCTATGCTGCCTTCGGAAATATTTTTCGCAAGAGAAACCGCTATTTCCATTTTTGAAGTTATCGAATGAGCAAATTTGACGGCAATAATACTAAACAGAACTGAAAGAAATATTCCGCAAGATAAAACAGCGATTTTGATTTTAGCAAATGACATCAGGGATTCTTCTTTTTTAGAGCATGAAAAAAAAGCTCCCTTGAACAATCCGGCTGACATCAGAGGTAGATACGAAACATAGCATTCCTCTTTGTTCATAAACTGAATACCGAAATACGGTTCGCCGGTTGATATTTTTCTTTTTATTTCTTCAGGAATCTTTAGATTGTCCGGACGCGATCCGGGAAAATACGGAATATTGGAAACCAAAATTGAATCTTCAAGAAATATTCCGCTTCCGCCGCCGTACATTGCCTGAACCATGTCGACGATTTCGTGATTATTATTTAGCACATAACTTCCGCAGTAAAGAAAATCACCGTCGATGGTAATATCCTCTGAACCCGAAATTCTAAAAAGAGTCTTCTTAATTGTTTCTGTTCTGTGAGAAAGATCCAGTTCTATTTTTCTTTCGCTGTCTCTTTCAACGAGATAGAGTGTAAGAAAAAGTGCGATGATAAGCGACACCGCGACGGAGATA